>NZ_BAAAHE010000045.1 GCF_039525035.1 Sporichthya brevicatena | reverse complement strand
GCCGGCCCGCCCGCCCGAGCCCGCGCACGCCGCCCCGGCGCAGTCGCCGGTCGCGGCCGCCGCAGCCGCCGCCGCGAACGAGGCCGCCGACGACCTCGACACCGGCCTGCGGGAGTGGGACGCCTCGTCGGGTCGCTGGGTCCGGGTCGCGGACAGCTGAGGGCCGGCGGATGAACTGGGCATGGGAGAACCGCAGCTACATCGGTGACCTGATCGGCGAGCACGCGATCCTGGCGTTCGTGCCGCTCCTGATCGGTCTGGTGCTCGCGCTGCCGCTGGGCGTCCTCGTGGCGTACTCGCGCAGGTCCAGGTTCCCGATCCTCGCGTTGTGCACGTTCCTGCAGGCGATCCCGGCGCTGACGTTCTTCATCGTGTTCCCGTCGCTGCTCGACACGAAGCTCAACGACCGGATCAACGTCGTCGTCGGTCTCTCGCTGCTCGTCCTCGGGCTGCTCACCCGCGCGGTCGCGGAGGCGGTCGTCGCCGTCCCTGCCCACGTCCGGCTCGCGGCCGACTCGATGGGGATGTCCGGCTTCGCGCGGACGACGAAGGTCGAACTGCCGGTCGCCCTGCCGGCGATCGTCGCCGCGCTCCGGACCGCCGCCGTCCTGTGCGTGACGCTCGCGACCGCGGCCGCCATCCTCGGCGTGCGTGGTCTCGGGACCCTGTTCATCGAGGGCTACGACACCGGGTTCGAGACCGAGGTGCTGGTCGGCATCGCCCTGGTCGGGCTGATCGCGTTCGGCGCCGACGTGGCGCTGGTGCGCGCGGCCCGCTTCCTGGCGCCGTGGTCGAAGCTGGTGACGATCCGATGAACCTGATGTGGAACTACCTGTCCGACGCCGACAACTGGAGCGGCAGCGACGGCATCGGGGCCCGCATCCTCGAGCACCTGATGCTCAGCCTCGGTGCGCTCGTGATCGCGGCCCTGATCGCGTTCCCGATCGGCCTGATGGTGGGTCACGGCCGCCGCGGCGACGACGTGCCGATCACCCTCGGCGCGCTCGGTCGCCTCGTCGCCCCGCTCGGCGTCTTCTGCTACTTCGCGCTGAAGATCGACACCGGCAACGACGCTGTGCTGCTCGGCCTGGTGATCCTGGCCGTCCCGCCGATGATGACGGCCGCGTACACGGGGATCCGGCTCGTCGACCAGGCCGCGGTCGAGTCCGCGCGCGCCGCGGGCATGTTGCCCAGTCAGATCGTGCGCTCGGTCGAGGTGCCGATGGCGCTGCCGGACCTGATCGAGGGCGTCCGCAAGTCGACGCGGCAGGTCGTCGCGATGGCCGCCGTCGCCGCCTTCGTCGGGGCGGAGGGCCTGGGCCGGCTGATCATCGACGGGCAGTCGGACGAGTTCCGCAGTTACGGGATGGTCGCCACCGGCGGCGTCCTCATCGCCGTCCTCGCCGTCCTGCTCGACGCGATCATCGTCGCCGTCGGGCACCACTTCACCTCGCCCGGCCTGACCCGCCGTTTCCGCGCCCCCGCGGACCGGCCCGCGTCGGCCGGGGGCCCGGGGGCCGCCCCGGTCTCCACCTACCCGACGATGCCCCCGCCGGCACCGGAACCCTGACGCCGGAGCCGCGCGTGGACGCCGGGACGGGCTTCGACGGGATGTGGGCCGAGCTCGCGGGCATCGGCCGCGACGCGACGAGCGGTGGCTACCGCCGCTTCGCCTGGACGGCCCCGGACCTCACCTGCCGGGAGTGGTTCACCGCGCAGGCGAAGGCGCGCGGCCTGGCCGTCGAGCGCGACCGCAACGGCAACCTGTGGGCGTGGCTGGGCGAGCGCCTGCCCGGGCCGGCGGTCGTGACCGGCTCGCACCTGGACTCCGTCCCCGACGGCGGTGCCTACGACGGCCCGCTCGGGATCGTCTCCGCCTTCGCCGCCCTCGACGCGCTCGCCGCCGACGGCTGGACCCCGCCGCGGCCCGTCGCGGTCGTGGCCTTCACCGACGAGGAGGGGGCGCGCTTCGGTGTCCCGTGCATCGGGTCGCGCCTGCTCACGGGCACGCTCGACCCGACGCGGGCCGCCGGCCTGCGTGACGGGGACGGGGTGACGCTCGCGCAGGCCATGCGCTCCGCCGGCGCCGACCCGGCCTGGCTCGGCGCGGACCGGTCGCGGCTGGCCCGGATCGGGGCGTTCGTCGAGCTCCACGTCGAGCAGGGTCGCCACCTCGCGAACACGAGCGCGCCCGTCGCGGTGGGGTCGGGGATCTGGCCCCACGGACGCTGGAAGCTGACGTTCCGCGGCCGCGCCGACCACGCCGGCACCACGGCGCTGGGTGACCGGTCCGACCCGATGCTCGCGTTCGCCGCCTCCGTGCAGCAGGCGCGGACCGCGGCCCTGCACCTGCGCGCCCGGGCCACCGTGGGGAAAGTGACGGTCCGTCCGAACGGCACGAACGCGATCCCCTCCGAGGTCAACGCCTGGCTCGACGCCCGCGCCTCCGACGAGGCGACCGTCCGCGCCGTGGTCACCGAGGTCGTCGACGCCGCCCGCAGGCGCGGCGCCGAGGACGGCGTCAGCGTGGACCTGGCCGAGGAGTCCTGGTCGCCCGCGGTCACGTTCGGCGGGGACCTCGCGGCGCGCGTGGCGTCCCAACTCGGGGGAGTGCCCGTGATCCCGACCGGGGCCGGACACGACGCGGGCATCCTCGCCGCCGCCGGGATCCCGACCACCATGCTGTTCGTCCGCAACCCGACGGGCGTCTCGCACGCTCCCGACGAGCACGCCGAGACCGCCGACTGTCACGCCGGCGTCTCGGCGCTCGCCGCGGTCCTCGCCGACCTCGCGGCCGACGACTCCGCCGACCCGGTCCCCACCGCGTGAGCGCTCCCGACCCGGACGCGCTCTTCTGGTGCGAGCACGTCCTGCTGCCCGACGGCCCGGCCTCCGGGGTCGCGGTCGCCGTGAGCGGGGACCGGTTCACCGCCGTCACCCCGGCCGCGGCGCCGCCCGCGGGCGCGACGCCGCCCGCGGGCGCGACCGTCCTGCGCGGCCTCACGGTCCCCGGTCTGGCGAACGCGCACTCCCACGCCTTCCACCGCGCGCTGCGGGCCCGGACCCACGACGGGAGCGGGGACTTCTGGACCTGGCGCGAGGCGATGTACGCCGTCGCGGAACGGCTCGACCCGGACTCCTACCTCGCTCTCGCCCGGGCCGTGTACGCGGAGATGGCGCTGGCCGGCATCACCGTCGTGGGGGAGTTCCACTACCTGCACCACGGTCCCGGCGGTGCTCCGTACGCGGACCCGAACGCGATGGGAGCGGCCGTCGCCCAGGCGGCGCGGGAGGCCGGGATCCGCATCACGGTCCTGGACACCTGCTACCTGACCGGCGGCTTCGGCCAGGACCTGACGCCGGCTCAGGCGCGCTTCTCCGACGGTGACGTCGGCGGCTGGCTCGGCCGGGTCTCCCGGTTCGACCCGGGCCCGGGGGCGAAGCTCGGCGCGGCGGTGCACTCGGTGCGCGCGGTCCCCGCGCGGGACGTCGAGATGGTCGCCGAGTGGGCGGCCCGGGGTGCCGTCCTGCACGCCCACGTCTCCGAGCAGCCCGCGGAGAACGAAGCCTGCCTCGCCGCCACCGGGCGCACGCCCACGGCGCTGCTGCACTCCGCCGGAGCCGTGGCGAGCAACTTCACCGCCGTGCACGGCACGCATCTGACGCCCAGTGACATCGACCTGTACGGGATGAACCGCGCGACGGTCTGCTTCTGCCCGACGACCGAGCGCGACCTCGCGGACGGTGTCGGTCCCGCCGGTGCGCTGCGGGCCGCCGGGGCGGCGATCTCCCTCGGCAGCGACAGCCACGCCGTGATCGACCTGTTCGAGGAGGCGCGCGGTGTCGAGCTCGACGAGCGGCTCGTCACGGGCCGCCGCGGCACGCACCCGGCCGAGGACCTCCTGGCCGCCGCCACCGCCGCCGGACACGCCTGCCTCGGCTGGCGCGACGCGGGGCGCATCGAGCCCGGCGCTCTCGCCGACCTCGTCACGATCAGCCTCGACACCCCGCGGACGGCGGGCTGCCCGCCCACCGCGGCGACGGCGGTGTTCGCCGCGACCGCCGCCGACGTCCGGCACGTCGTCGCGTCCGGCCGCGTCGTCGTCGCCGACGGGGTGCACACGCTCGTCGAGGACGTTCCCGGGGCGTTGCGCGCGGCGATCGAGGCGGTCCGGTGAGCGCGGTCCTGCTCGACGACATCGCCTCGCTCGTCACCAACGACCCGGCGGCGGGCCCGGGGCTCCTCGGCGAGGTCCGCGGTGCGGCGCTGGTCGTCGAGGACGGCAAGGTCGCCTGGCTCGGCCCCGCCGACCGGGCCCCGGCGTGCGACGCGGGGGTCAGCGCCGCCGGTGGCGCCGTGCTGCCGGGGTTCGTGGACTCGCACACCCACCTGGTGTTCGCCGGCGACCGGCTCAGCGACTTCGTCGGACGCATGTCGGGCCGCCCCTACGCCCCGGACGGGATCGCGAGCACGGTGGCCGCCACCCGTGCGGCACCCGACGAGATCCTCACCGCGAACGTCGCCCGCCTGCTCGGTGAGCTGCGGGCCGGCGGAGTGACGACCGTCGAGGTGAAGTCCGGCTACGGGCTCACCGTCGCGGACGAGGCGCGTGCCCTGATGATCGCCCGTCAGTTCACGGCCGAGACGACGTTCCTCGGCGCGCACGTCGTCCCGACCGAGTACGCCGCCGACCGCGCGGCCTACGTCGACCTCGTCACCGGCCCGATGCTCGCGGCCGCCGCCCCGCACGCGCGGTGGATCGACGTCTTCTGCGACCGCGGCGCCTTCGACGAGGCCGAGGCCCGGGCGGTCTGCCGCGCCGGGCGCGCCGCCGGTCTGACGCCCCGTCTGCACGGCAACCAGCTCGAGCCGGGGCCCGGCGTCCGGCTCGCGGTCGAGATCGGCGCCGCCTCGGTCGACCACTGCACGCACCTGACCGACGCCGACGTCGACGCCCTCGCGAACAGCAGCACCGTCGCCACCCTGCTGCCGGGTGCGGAGTTCAGCACCCGGGCCCGGTACCCGGACGCGCGGCGGCTGCTGGACGCCGGCGTGACCGTGGCGCTCGCGACCGACTGCAACCCGGGCACCTCGTACACGACCTCGATGGCGCTGTGCATCGCGCTCGCCGTGCGCGAGATGGGCATGACCCCGGCCGAGGCCGTCCACGCCGCGACCGCCGGGGGCGCCCGGGCCCTGCAGCGCGACGACATCGGGGTCCTGCGTCCCGGCGCCCGCGCCGACCTCGCGATCCTGGCCGCCCCCGACGTCGGCTACCTCGCCTACCGGCCGGGGGTCCCCCTGGTGGCGGCCGTCTGGAAGGACGGCCGTCCGGTCTAGGTCGCGCGCCGCGGGGCGACGGTGTGGACCGCCCAGCGGGTGATCGGGATCAGCAACGGGGCGGCGGCGAGCAGCATGCCGAGCGCGAGCAGGAGGGCCACGACCCGCGTGCGGAACGCGGGTCCGCCTCCGGGGGCGCGCAGCAGCCGCAACATGTCCGCAGGGTACCTGCCGGGCCGGGGTCGTTCCGGGCGTTCGTCATGGTCCGGCACGGACGGGGCAATGCCGCTGGAACTCTCACGTTCGTGTGACAGGATCCGGCCTTCGGGGGAATTGTCGTCGTGCCCGTCCCGAGGGGAGCCATGCGCGCAGTACCGGTGATGGCGTTGGCTGCCGTCGTCGCTGCCGCGGGCATCGGGATCCACGTCGCCGACGCCGAGCCCGCCGCACCGGCGGCGCTGGTCGCCGAGGGCTCGCCCGCCTCGTGGGCGACGCAGGCGCTGCTCCAGGACCTCACCACCGGCCCGATCCGCGTCACGCGGGACGCGCGGGGCCTCGCGCACCTGCTCGGTACGGACATCGGCAAGCCGATCCCGCTGCCGGCCGGGATCTCCCCGGCCGCCGACGTCGAGACCCAGGCCCGCGCCCATCTCAAGCGCGCCGCTGCCCTCTTCGGCCTGAGCGACGTGGCGAAGGAGCTGCGCCTCATTCCCGAGGTCGAGGGGTTCGAGAACTCCTTCGGCACCGACCGGCTGGTCCGGTTCCAGCAGCTGCGCGCGGGGCTCCCGGTCCTCGGCGGCGAGCTCGCCGTCGTCCTCGACCCTCTCGGGGCGCTGAAGTCGGTCACCGGCGAACTGGCGCCCACGGGACAGAACCCCCGCCCCTCGGTCTCCGCCGAGCGGGCCCGCGCCACCGCGCTCGCCGCGGTGCTGCGCGAGCACCCCGACGCGCACGCCCCGGCGGTCCGGGCGTCGACGCCGGAGCTGTGGCACCTGGACCCGGTGCTGATCGGTGTCCCCGACACCCACCACATGCCGACCGGCCCGGTCTGGCGGATGGAGGTCAGCGACGCGGGCGCGGTCCGGGAGATGGTCCTCGTCGACGCGCGCACCGGCACCATTCCGCTGCAGCTCGACCTGATCATGCACGTCAACCGGGTGGTCTGCGACCGCAACAACCAGGCCGACAAGTCCGACCTCGGGCAGGACTGCAAGCCCACCTACGCGCGGGCCGAGGGGCAGGGCCCCAAGGGCACGCCGGTCGACGTCGACGAGGCCTACGACTACGCCGGCGCGACGGTCGCCTTCTTCTCCAAAGTGCTCGGTGTCGACCTGACCGCCTCGCTCGGTGTCGACGTCGGCGACGGCAAGCGGTTGCGCTCGACCGTCCGGTACTGCCCGGGCAACACCCTGTGCTCGGCGACGAACGGCAACCTGTTCGACAACGCGTTCTGGAACGGCCGTGGCATGTACTACGGCCAGGGCTGGACGCGCGCGGACGACATCGTCGCCCACGAGATCGCCCACGGCGTCACCGAGAAGACCGCCCGCCTGCTGTACCTGTACCAGTCGGGCGCGATCAACGAGGCGATGTCGGACATCTTCGGCGAGCTCGTCGACCTCGCGAAGCCCACGGACGACGGCGACACCCCTTGGGTCATCGGTGAGGACGCGCCGCTCGACCAGATCCCGGTGCGCAACATGGCCGACCCGCGCCTGACGCTGCTCCCGCCGCTCGGCCAGCCGGACCGGATGACCGCGCCGAACTACGACGCGGACCTGTTCTTCGTCGACAACGGCGGCGTCCACAACAACAGCGGCGTCGGCAACAAGGCGGCGTACCTGATCGCGGTCGGCGGCTCGTTCAACGGGCAGTCGATCACCGGGCTCGGGAACACCAAGACCGCCGTCCTGTTCTTCCGCACCCTGCGGATGCTCACCTCGGGCGCCGACTACGCCGACCTCGGTGGCGCTCTGCAGCAGGCGTGCCGCAATCTCGTCGGCCAGTCCGGCTTCACCGCCGCCGACTGCACGTCGGTGGACCGCGCGGTGATCGCCACCGAGATGAACAAGCAGCCGCCCGGCCGCGCCGGCGCCCCGGAGGCGGGGGTCTGCCCGAGCGGCACACGCCGGGTCGGGATCGTCAACGACGGCTTCGAGAAGTTCGACAAGAAGACCTGGGCGCTCGGCGACCAGTGGTCGCTGATCAACGACTACGCCCGCAGCGGCGCGTTCAGCATCTACGGCATCGAGCCCGACCGTGCGCTCTCCAGCCCGGCGACGCTGAAGACGAAGGTGCTGATCCCCAAGGGCGTGAAGCCGTACCTGCGCTTCGAGCACCAGTACCGCCTCGACCACAGCCTCGGCGAGACCGGCGTGGTCACGCAGTACTACGACGGCGCGGTGCTGGAGTACCGGGTCAACGGCGGGTCCTGGACCAGTGCCTCCGGGCAGACGTGGGAGAACGGCCCCACGCGGCGGATCAGGCCCGACGGTGGGTCGCCGTACGTCGCGTTCGGGGGCGACAGCAAGGGCTACGGCTCCAGCCGCCTGGACCTGAGCTTCCTCGCCGGCAAGACCGTCGAGTTCCGCTGGCGGGTCATCGGCGACCGGGCGATCGCCTTCGACGGCTGGACCCTCGACGACATCACCGTCTACGTCTGCGGCACGACCAAGCCCAGCGATCCGCGCAACGTCAAGGTCACCGTCAAGGGCAAGGCCGCGACCGTGAAGTGGAGCCCGCCGGTGTACGCGCCCGCGGGCGGCGTGACCGGCTACCAGGTCGTCGCGAAGGTCGGGACGAAGAAGATCACCAAGAACGTCAAGGCCTCGAAGCGCCAGGTGAAGTTCACCAAGCTCAAGTCCGGCAGCTACACCTTCACGGTGTCCGCCAGGGGCGCCGGGGGCAAGGGTCCCGGCGCGGCGGGCAAGAAGAAGATCAAGTAGCCCGTCCGACGCTCCCCGGCCCGGGCCGGGGAGCTTCCGCCTGCCCGCGTCCGGAGCCGGGAATAGGCAGGTCACGGGCATGGTTGAGCCGATCAGACTCAAGGAATTTGACGGTGGGGCGACCACCCTCATAACCTGAGCGCAGGAAGCTCAACTTGTGGAGGAACCAATGGCTCGTGCGGTCGGCATCGACCTCGGTACGACGAACTCGGTCGTCGCGGTCCTGGAGGGTGGGGAGCCCACCGTCATCGCCAACGCGGAAGGCGCGCGCACGACCCCGTCGGTGGTCGCGTTCGCCCGGAACGGCGAGATCCTGGTCGGTGAGGTCGCCAAGCGGCAGGCCGTCACCAACATCGACCGGACCATCCGCTCCGTGAAGCGGGAGATGGGCACCGGGTGGAAGAAGGAGATCGACGGCAAGCAGTTCACGCCGCAGCAGATCTCGGCGTTCGTCCTGCAGAAGCTCAAGCGCGACGCGGAGGCCTACCTCGGCGAGAAGGTCACGGACGCGGTCATCACCGTCCCGGCGTACTTCTCCGACTCCGAGCGCCAGGCCACCAAGGAGGCCGGCGAGATCGCGGGTCTGAACGTCCTGCGCATCATCAACGAGCCGACCTCGGCCGCGCTCGCGTACCGCCTCGACAAGGACGAGTCCGAGCACCGCATCCTCGTCTTCGACCTCGGTGGTGGCACGTTCGACGTCTCGCTGCTCGAGATCGACGAGGGCCTCGTCGAGGTGAAGGCCACCAGCGGTGACAACCGCCTCGGTGGTGACGACTGGGACCAGCGGATCATCGACTGGCTCGTCAACAAGTTCAAGGCGGCCAACGGCATCGACCTGACCAAGGACAAGATGGCGATGCAGCGCGTCCGCGAGGCCGCGGAGAAGGCGAAGATCGAGCTCTCCTCGACCCAGCAGACCTCGATCAACCTCCCGTACATCACGCAGGACGCCGAGAAGAACGCGCTCTTCCTGGACGAGACGCTCACCCGCGCCGAGTTCCAGAAGATCACCGCGGACCTGCTCGACCGCTGCCGCAAGCCGTTCAACCAGGTCATGAAGGACGCCGGCCTGACCGTCGACAAGATCGACCACGTCGTCCTCGTCGGTGGCTCGACCCGCATGCCGGCCGTCACCGACCTGGTGAAGGAGCTCACCGGTGGCAAGGACCCGCACAAGGGCGTGAACCCGGACGAGGTCGTCGCCATCGGCGCGGCCCTGCAGGCCGGTGTCCTCAAGGGTGAGGTCAAGGACGTCCTGCTGCTCGACGTCACCCCGCTGTCCCTCGGCATCGAGACCAAGGGCGGCGTCATGGACAAGCTCATCGAGCGCAACACGACGATCCCGACCAAGCGGTCCCGCGTCTACACGACGGCCGAGGACAACCAGCCGTCCGTGCTGATCCAGGTCTACCAGGGCGAGCGTGAGATGGCCCGGGACAACAAGAGCCTCGGCAACTTCGAGCTCACCGGTCTGCCGCCGGCGCCGCGGAACGTGCCGCAGATCGAGGTCACCTTCGACATCGACGCCAACGGCATCGTGCACGTGAACGCGAAGGACCTCGGCACCGGCAAGGAGCAGTCGATGACCGTCACCGGCGGGTCCGCCCTGCCGCGCGAGGACATCGACAAGATGGTCCGCGACGCCGAGCAGTACGCGGAGGAGGACCGCAAGCGGCGTGAGGCGGTCGAGAACCGCAACCAGGCCGAGTCGTTGGTCTACCAGACCGAGAAGTTCCTGGCCGACAACGCGGACAAGCTCGCCGAGGGCGACGCGGCCGCGAACAAGGCGACCGTCGAGTCCGCCATCGCCGACCTGAAGAAGGCGCTGGAGGGCAACGACGACGAGGCCATCAAGGCCGCGACGAAGAAGGTCGCCGACGCGAGCCAGCAGCTCGGGGCCGCGATGTACGCCGGTGCCCAGCCGACCGCCGAGGGCGGCGCCGCCGGTCCGGGTACGGGTGCGCAGGACGACGAGGACGTCGTCGAGGCCGAGATCGTCGACGAGGACCCGAAGTCGTGACTACCGAGAACGAGCAGACTCCGTTCGAGCCGGTGATCCGTGACAAGCGGCGCATCGACCCGACCACGGGTGAGGTCCGTCCTGACGCCGCCTCAGTTCCGGGTGGTGGCGTCAGCGACGCGGCTCCCGGCGGGGCTCCGAGCATGACGCCGCCGATGGCCCCGCCCGGGTCCGTCGGCGGGCCGAACGACGGGGCCGTGGAGGCGGAGCTCGCGGAGCGGACCGCGGACCTGCAGCGGGTGACGGCGGAGTACGCCAACTACCGCAAGCGGGTCGACCGGGACCGCGAGGCCGTGCGGGAGCTCGCGTCGATCGCGGTGCTCTCCGAGCTGCTGCCCGTGCTCGACGACATCGGCCGGGCGCGGGACCACGGAGAGCTCGTCGGTGGCTTCAAGGTGGTGGCGGAGGGGTTGGAGGCCACGTTGAACAAGCTCGGCCTCCAGGCCTTCGGCGCCGAGGGCGACGCGTTCGACCCGAACGTCCACGAGGCGCTGATGCACGAGTACTCGGCGGAGGTCTCCGAGGCGACGTGCGTCCAGATCCTCCAGCCCGGCTACCGGGTCGGCGAACGGATCATCCGGCCGGCGCGGGTCAAGGTCGCGGAACCGGACCCGGCCGGTCAGAACTGACGAACAATCACTTGAGCACGAAGGGAGGGGCGGCGTAGAGATGACGCGTGAGTACTTGGACAAGGACCTCTACGCCGTCCTCGGCCTGAAGAAGGGCGCGACCCAGACCGAGATCAAGAAGGCCTACCGCAAGCTGGCCAAGGAACTTCACCCCGACTCGAACAAGAACAACCCCGAGGCCGAGGCGAAGTTCAAGGAGGTCTCGGAGGCGTACTCGGTCCTCGGCGACGAGGCCAAGCGCAAGGAGTACGACGAGGGCCGCGAACTCTTCGCGGGGGGCGGCTTCCGGAACTTCGGCGGCCCGGGGCGCGGGGGAGCCCCCGGCGGCGCCAACTTCGACTTCAACTTCGGCGGTGGCGACGGCGGGCTCGGCGACATCCTCGGCGGCATCTTCAACCGCCGGGGGCAGAGCGCCGCGCGGCGCGGAGCCGACGTCGAGACCGCGGTGACGATCGACTTCGTCCAGGCCGTCGAGGGTGTGACCGTTCCGCTCCGCCTCACCAGCGAGCGGGCCTGCCCGACGTGCGCCGGGACCGGCGCCCGGTCGGGGACGACGCCGCGCGTCTGCCCCGCCTGTGAGGGCGTCGGCAGCGTCAGCCGCAACCTCGGCGGGTTCGCGATGAGCGAGCCGTGCCAGGCGTGCCGCGGTCGCGGGCTGATCGTCGACGACCCGTGCCCGTCCTGCTCCGGCAGCGGACGCGGCCAGAGCTCGCGGACCGTCAACACCCGCATCCCCGCCGGCGTCGCCGACGGGCAGAAGATCAAGCTCAAGGGCAAGGGTGCGCCCGGCGAACGCGGCGGCCCGCCCGGTGACCTGTACATCAGCGTCCACGTCCGCCCGCACCCCGTGTTCGGGCGCAAGGGCGACAACCTGACGCTCACGCTGCCGGTCACCTTCCCCGAGGCCGCGCTGGGTGCCGAGGTGAAGGTGCCCACCCTGACGGGCGCGCCGGTCACGCTCCGCCTCGCGCCGGGCACCGCGAACGGCCGGACCATGCGGGTCCGCGGCCGCGGTGTGCCGCGCAAGGACGGGACCCGCGGCGACCTGCTCGTCACCGTCTCGGTGGCGGTGCCGGCGAACCTGAACAGCGACGCGCGCAAGGCCCTCCAGGCCTTCGCCGCCGCGACCGCCGGCGACGACCCCCGCGCCGATCTGCTGGCCACCGCGGCCCGAACGGCCGCGGCGACGGAGGAGGAGGCATGAGTTCCCCGCGCGACGAGACCTGGGAGGTGGGCGTCTACGTCATCTCCGTGGCCGCGCAGCTCTCCGGACTGCACCCGCAGACCCTGCGTCAGTACGACCGGCTGGGCCTGGTGTCGCCCGGTCGCACCTCGGGCCGCGGCCGGCGTTATTCGGCCCGCGACATCGAGCGCCTCCGCGAGGTCGCCCGCCTCTCGCAGGAGGAGGGCGTCAACCTCGCCGGCATCAAACGGATCCTCGACCTCGAGAACGCCAACGACCAGCTCCGCAACCGCATCGCCGACCTGGAGGCCGAACTCGCCTTCGTCACCGCGGCGCTGCGGGAGAAGACCTCCGAGGCGACCTCGCCGAACTACCGCCGCGTGAATCTGCCCGCGGTGTACGAACCCCCGCCGAGCGCGGTCGTGGTCTGGCGCCGCGAGACCCGCCGACCCGGCCCTGATCTACCCCGCTGACCCCCGCGGCCGAGTGGCCGCGGCAAAGGGAGAACCCCGTGGACGCGAACAAGCTCACCACTCGCAGCCAGGAGGCCTTCTCGACCGCTGTGCGCCGGGCCGCGACGGCCGGCCACAGCCAGGTCGAGCCGGTGCATCTCCTGATCGCTCTGCTCGCCCAGCCGGACGGCACCGCCCGTCCGCTGCTGACCGCCGCCGGCGCGAACCCGGACACGATCGCGACCGCCGCCGAGGCGATGCTGGACCGCCTGCCGTCGGCCAGCGGCTCGACCGTCTCCGCCCCCGGCATGTCCCGCCAGGCGTACGCCGTCCTCGCGACCGCCGAGGAGCGCGCGAAGGAGCTCGGTGACGAGTACATCTCGACCGAGCACCTGCTCGTCGGTCTCGCGACCGGTCCGAGCCACGTCGCCACGTTGCTGGCGGAGCATTCGATCACGCCCCAGAAGCTGCTGGACGCCTTCGCCGACGTCCGCGGCAGCGCCCGCGTGACCACCCCCGACCCCGAGGGCACCTACCAGGCGCTGGAGAAGTACGGCGTCGACCTGACCGCGGCCGCCCGCGAGGGCAAGCTCGACCCGGTCATCGGCCGTGACTCCGAGATCCGCCGCGTCGTGCAGGTGCTCTCCCGGCGCACGAAGAACAACCCCGTGCTGATCGGTGAGCCCGGCGTCGGCAAGACCGCCGTCGTCGAGGGTCTCGCCCGGCGCATCGTCGAGGGCGACGTCCCCGAGTCGCTGCGCAACAAGCGGCTGATCTCGCTCGACCTCGCGGCGATGGTCGCGGGCGCGAAGTATCGCGGTGAGTTCGAGGAGCGGCTCAAGGCGGTCCTGAAGGAGATCAAGGACTCCGACGGCCAGATCGTCACGTTCATCGACGAGCTGCACACGATGGTCGGCGCCGGCGCGTCCGAGGGCTCGATGGACGCCGGCAACATGCTCAAGCCGATGCTCGCCCGTGGCGAGCTGCGCTTGGTCGGCGCGACGACCCTCGACGAGTACCGAGAGCGCATCGAGAAGGATCCCGCGCTGGAGCGCCGCTTCCAGCAGGTCTTCGTCGGGGAACCGAGCGTCGAGGACTCGATCGGCATCCTGCGCGGGCTGAAGGAGCGCTACGAGGCGCACCACAAGGTCGCGATCGCCGACTCGGCGCTGGTCGCCGCGGCGACGCTGTCGGACCGCTACATCACCGGCCGGTTCCTGCCCGACAAGGCGATCGACCTCGTCGACGAGGCGGCCTCGCGGTTGCGGATGGAGATCGACTCCTCGCCGGTCGAGGTCGACGAGCTCCGGCGCACCGTCGACCGGATGAAGATGGAGGAGATGGCGCTCGCGCGGGAGAACGACCCCGCGTCGGCCGAACGGCTGGAGCGCCTCCGTGCGGATCTGGCGGACCGTCAGGAGCAACTCGCGGCCCTCACCGCCCGGTGGGAGCAGGAGAAGTCCGGCCTGAACCGCGTGGGTGAGCTCAAGCAGCGCCTCGACGAGTGTCGCAACCAGGCCGAGCGCTACCAGCGCGAGGGCGACCTGGAGAACGCCTCCCGGCTGCTCTACGCGGAGATCCCCGCCCTCGAGCGGGAGATCGCCGAGGCGAGCGCGGCCGAGGAGGACCGGGGCGAGGTCATGGTCGCCGACGAGGTCGGCGCGGACGACATCGCCGCCGTCGTCGCGGCCTGGACCGGCATCCCGGTCGGCCGGCTGCTGGAGGGCGAGTCGGCGAAGTTGCTCCGGATGGAGTCCGAGCTCGGCAAGCGCCTGATCGGCCAGGTGGACGCCGTCCGCGCCGTCTCCGACGCGGTGCGTCGCACCCGGGCCGGCATCGCCGACCCGGACCGGCCCACCGGCAGCTTCCTGTTCCTCGGTCCGACCGGTGTCGGCAAGACCGAGCTGGCGAAGGCGCTCGCGGACTTCCTCTTCGACGACGAGCACGCCCTCGTGCGGATCGACATGAGCGAGTACGGCGAGAAGCACTCCGTCGCCCGTCTCGTCGGGGCCCCGCCCGGGTACGTCGGCTACGAGGAGGGTGGCCAGCTCACCGAGGCCGTCCGGCGCCGCCCGTACACGGTGGTGCTGCTCGACGAGGTCGAGAAGGCGCACCCGGAGGTCTTCGACGTCCTGCTGCAGGTGCTCGACGACGGGCGTCTGACCGACGGCCAGGGCCGCACCGTGGACTTCCGCAACGCGATCCTGATCCTGACCTCGAACCTGGGGTCGCAGTTCCTCGTCGACCCGACGATGGACGACGACCAGCGCAAGGACGCAGTGCTCAGTGCCGTGCGCGCGAGCTTCAAGCCCGAGTTCGTGAACCGGCTCGACGACATCGTCGTCTTCCGGGCGCTGACGACCGAGGACCTGACCTCGATCGTCGACATCCAGGTCGCACGGCTGGCGAAGCGGCTCGCGGAGCGGCGCATCACGCTCGATGTCACCCCCGCCGCGGCGGAGTGGCTGGCGCTGTCCGGGTACGACCCGGTCTACGGCGCGCGGCCGCTGCGCCGGCTGATCCAGACGGCGATCGGCGACCAGCTCGCCAAGCAGGTCCTCGCCGGCGAGGTCCGCGACGGTGACATCGTCACCGTCGACCTCGCTGCCGCGAAGGACGGGTTGGAGCTGGAGGTCAGGCGCGCCTGATCAGCGGGCGTGGGCGTTGACCCAGTCGCGCCAGACCGAGTCCCACTCCTGGACGTCGCACGGGCGGAGCTCGGAGTCCGCGAGGACCCGGACCTTCATGCCGTTCGCGCGGCGCGCGAAGACGTCGGAGTCGGGGATCTGCGCGTCGAGGTGCTCGGCGAGCGGCTCGACCTCCGGCGGAACGACGGGGCCGGGCTCGGGCTCGCCGCTCCACTTGTCCCACGCGCACTCGGTGAGGGCGTGGACGAACTGGCGGTGCAGGGCGGTGCGGACCGTCTCCGGGAGGTCCGTGCCGTGCTCGGCGCGGGCCTTGCGGGCGTAGCGGACGGTCTTGGCCTCGGCGCCGCACTGCTTCGTGCAGTACGGGGTCGGGCGGTTGCGCGCCTCGAAGCGGCCGCCGCAGTTCGCGCACTCGTACGTCTCCGGACGCAGCAGCGACGGAACCGCGCTCGGGGCGCCGCCACCGCCGACGGTCGCACCTTCGACAGCGAGCTCAGCGACCGCCGGAAGGGTCGACACGATCGAGGGTGCGCCAGGAGCCACGGCTGCAGTTCGACGAGTCATGGTCTGAGTATGGGTGCCTCTGACGAGACCCAACTTTCCCTTGACCTGATCAAGGTCGAACCGAGAACTGCGAAACCGGACACACCCAGACAACGGTCCGCGTGCCGCGCGCTCAGTGTCGGAGGAAGACGTCGCCCGAGCGGTTGCGGTCGCCCCGGACGAGGTTGCTCGCCTCCGAGGTGAAGGCGACCCAGCGGCCGTCGCCACTGATCGCCGGCTGGACGCTGGTGCCGTTGCCCTGATGGTCCTCGGCGTCGACGCTGATGCGCGTCGTGCGCCGGGTCGTCAGGTCGCGCAGGAAGATCTCGCTGCCCGGCCGGCCGTCGCCGGGGACGAGGTCCGAGGCATAGGACGCGAACGCCACCTTCGTGCCGTCGCCGCTGACTGACGCCTCGTAACTCTCGGCAATCCCTTGCGCACCCTCGGTGCTGACGCTCACGAGTTCGGTCCGCCGGGTGATCCGATCGTGGACGAAGACGTCCGAGACGAAGTTGTCGTCGCCGGCGTTGAAGCGGTGAAAGATGAACGCCGGCAGGTTCTGCGTCCCGGGCACGAGCGAGACCAGGCTCGAGGCGTTCGAGGTGAACGCGACGATCCGGCCGTCGTCCGAGATCGACGGGGCACCGCTGTCGTCGTTGGTCTCGCCACCGAGCGAGTTCACGCTGACGCGCTGCGTGTACCCCAGGCGGCGGTCCCGGACGAAGACGTCGTCGGCGAGGTTCGTGTCGCCGGGCACGAGATTCGTCGCCGCCGAGGCGAACGCGACGACCTGCCCGTCGTGGGAGAGCGCGATGTCCCCGCTCCCGCCGTTGGGTTCGCCGTTCGTGGCGGAGCGGGTCACCCAGTCGAGGACGTTGCCCGCCCGGTCGACGAGGTAGATGTCGGTGACCTTGCCCGGCCGGCCCGCCCGCAGGTTGGTCGCCGAGGACTCGAACGCGATGACGTTGCCGTCGCCGCTGATCGTCGCGAACCCGCTGGAGGCGTCGGTCTCCTTGCCGTCGATCCCGCGGCTGACGCGCGTGGTCGTGTGCTCCACGAGGTCGTGCACGAACACGTCGCCCTCGCGGTTGAGGTCGTCGGGCACGAGGTTGGTGGCGAACGAGTCGAAGACGACGAAGCGGCCGTCGTCGCTGATCGAGGGGTTGTAGCTGTCGAGGTTCCCCTGCCGGCCCCGGCTGCTCACGCTGACCCGTGTGGTCGTCCCCGCCACCATGTCGCGGACGAAGATGTCGCGCCGGTGGTTGGTGTCGCCCGGCACGAGGTTCGAGGCCTCCGAGGCGAACGCGACGTACCGGCCGTCCCGCGACACCGACGGGGTGAAGCTGCCGTTGTTCGGCTCCCCGCGCCCGCCGTCGGTGCTGACGCGCAGGGTCTCGTGCCCGCCCTCCGCCGCGGTCGCGGCCACCGGAACTCCGGGCGCCACCGCCAGCGCGCAGGCGAGGGCCCCGATCAGGCCGACCCGCGCGCGGTGTCTCACCCCGAAAACGCTACGCGCAGTCGGGCGAGGGCGTCATCGAGAACCTCGGGCCGTTTGCAGAACGCCCAGCGGACGAGGGAGCGGCCGGGCTCCGGGTCGTCGTAGAAGACGCCGAGGGGGATGGCGACGACGCCGGCCCGGTGGGGGAGGTCGCGGCAGAACGCGACGCCGTCGGTCCACCCGAGCGGCCGGACGTCGGTGGTGACGAAGTACGTCCCCGCCGGCTGGACGACGTCGAAGCCGAGCTCGCGCAGCCCGCCGGCGAGCTGGTCGCGCCGGTCGCGGAGCTGGTCGCGGAAGCCGGTGAAGTAGGAGTCCGGCAGGCCGAGCGCCATGGCGATCGCGGGCTGGAACGGGGCGCCGGAGACGTAGGTGAGGAACTGCTTCGCCGTCCGGACCGCGGTGACGAGCTCCGCCGGGCCGCACGCCCACCCGATCTTCCAACCGGTGAAGGAGAAGGTCTTGCCCGCCGAGGAGATGCGGACGGTCCGCTCGCGCATCCCCGGCAGCGTCGAGATCGGGATGTGCTCGCCGTCGAAGACCAGGTGCTCGTAGACCTCGTCGGAGACGACGAGCAGGTCGTGCTCCACCGCGACCTCCGCGACCGCCGTCAGCTCCTCCCGGGAGAGCACGCGCCCGGTCGGGTTGTGCGGGGTGTTCAGCAGGATCAGCCGGGTGCGCGGCGTGACCGCGGCGCGCAGCTCGTCGGGGTCGATCGCGAACTCCGGCGCCCGCATCGTGACCGGGACCCGCACCCCGCCGGCCATCGCGATCGTCGCGGCGTAGGAGTCGTACCAGGGTTCGAAGGCGAGAACCTCGTCACCGGGGTTCACCAGGGCGAGCACGGCGGCGGCGATCGCCTCGGTCGCGCCGGCGGTCACGAGGATCTCGCCGTCGGGGTCGTGGTCGAGACCCCAGAAGCGGCGGTCGTGCTCGGCGATCGCGGTCCGCAGCGCCGGGATCCCCGGCCCCGGCGGGTACTGGTTCGCCGTCCCCGACCGCAGCGCGGCGACGACCGCGTCGACGATCTCGGCCGGCCCGTCGGTGTCCGGGAAGCCCTGCCCGAGGTTCACCGCCCCGGTCCGGGCGGCGAGGGCGGACATCTCGGCGAAGATCGTCGTCCCGAGGCCGTCGAGCCGCTGCGCCATCCGCCCCGTCGTTCCCGCTGTGCCCATTCCGGCAGCGTAGAGCCGGTGCGGGGGCCGCCTGCTTGGGTAGGGTCGCGAGGTGCCCACCGCCTTGATCACCGGCCCCACCTCGGGGATCGGCAACGCGTTCGCCCGTCGGCTCGCCGCCGACGGCTGGGATCTCGTCCTCGTCGCCCGCGACTCCGCGCGGCTGGACCGCGTCGCGGCGGAGCTGCGCGCCCGCTCCGGGGTCGAGGTCGAGACGCTCCCGGCCGACCTGAGCTCCGAGGCCGCCCGCGCCGCGGTCGTCGAGCGGATCCTCGACGAGGACCGCCCGATCGACCTGCTGGTCAACAACGCCGGCCTGGCCGGGCCCGGGGCCGTGCTGCGCAGCGACTACCGCGCGCAGGACGAGGTGCTGGGCGTCATGGTCCGCGCGGTCCTGCAGCTCTCGCACGCCGCGCTGCAGGTCATGGCGGCCCGCGGCCACGGCGGCATCGTCAACGTCTCCTCGGTCGCCGGCTTCGTCCCGCGCGGCACGTACAGCGCCGCGAAGGCGTACGTCACGACCTTCACCGAGTCCCTCGCCGAGGAGGCCCGCGGCACCGGCGTCCGCGTCGTCGTGACCTGCCCCGGCTTCACCCGGACGGAGTTCCACGCCCGCAGTGGCGCGGACACCGACAACATCCCTGACTTCCTGTGGCTGTCCGCGGACAAGGTCGTCGACGACGCGCTGGCCGCGCTGCGTCGCGGCCGTGTCGTCACCGTGCCCGGCCTGCAGTGGAAGGTGATCACCGCCGCCGCCAAGCACCTCCCGGTCCGCCGCATCGTGCGTGCGACCCGGATGCTCGGCCGTACCCCCCGCAGTGAGATCGGCACGAGGACGGAGCACACCCGATGAGCGACAAGCCCGAGATCGACTTCCCCGGCGGCGAGCCCCCCGCGGACCTGGTCATCACCGACCTCAAGGTCGGCGACGGCGCCGAGGCCAAGCCCGGCGCGACCGTGAGCGTCCACTACGTCGGTGTCGCGTTCTCGACCGGCGAGGAGTTCGACGCCAGCTGGAACCGCGGCAGCCCGCTCCAGTTCCAACTCGGTGCCGGCATGGTCATCGCCGGCTGGGACCAGGGCGTCGCCGGCATGAAGGTCGGCGGCCGTCGCCAGCTCGTCATCCCGCCGCACCTCGGCTACGGCCAGCGGGGCGCGGGCGGCGTCATCAAACCGGGCGAGACGCTGATCTTCGTCGTCGACCTGCTCAGCGTCTGACGCACACCGGGGAGCGGCGGGTCAGAACGCCCGCCGCAGCCCCGGCACCAGCCGCCCGACGGCGGTGATCGCCATCGACGCCGCGAGCGTCGCCACGAGCAGGGCGACGCCGAGGCCGAGCATCCCCGGCAGGTCGGTCGGGAACGGGTAGCGCTCGCGCAGCTGCGTGAGCACGGCCGGGTGGGCGAGGTAGACCCCGAAGCTGAGCGCGGACAGCCGCGCGACCGTGCGGGAGCTCGTCAGCCGGGGCAGGTGCCGGGGGAGCGCGCGCAGCAGCACCGTCGCGCCGAACGCCGTCACGATCACCGACGGCGAGAGCGGCAGCAGCGCGTACTCGACGTACTCCGGCCCCATCGAGACCGACAGCGCCCAGCCGCCGACGGTCGTCAGCGCGACCCCGCCTCCCAGGGCGAGCGCGCCGAGCCGCACGAGGCGCCGGGTCAGCGGCAGCCGGCAGACGAGCAGCCCGCCGACGAAGTAGCCGAGGTAGGGCAGGAAGCGGGTCGCGGCGTTGCCGGACCCGCTCTCGAACAGGACCACCGCGGCCTGGTCGAGCGCGCCGATCGCGAGCAGCACGACGACGAACGCGACCAGCATGCGCTCCGAGGCGTACAGCACGATCAGCCGCACGAACGGCGTCAGCGCGTACAGGCCGGCGAGGACGAACAGGAAGTACAGGTGGTAGTAGACGCCGCCGCCGATCACCTCGCGCGCGACGCCTTCGCCGCCGAGGTCGTCCCCGGCGGTGAACTCGCGCAGCGCCAGGTAGAACGCCACCCAGACGGCGAGCGGGATGCCGATCCGGTGCAGGCGGCGCCGGTAGAACTCCGCCGGGGGTAGCCCGGCCCGCGGTGCGAGCAGCAGGGCGCCGCTGATCGCGAGGAACAGCGGGACGCAGAACCGCGAGAACGCGCTGATCGTCATCGCCGCCCACCAGGCGGGTGAGCTGCGGTCCTCGACGTCGAACCGGATGGCCGGCGCGAAGACGTGCGCGACCACGACGGCGACCATCCCGGCGACGCGGGCGAAGTCCATCCACTCGGTGCCGGTGCGCCGCGGACCGGCCGAGGTGTCGGTGCGTCCCGCCCCGGGGACGAACGCCGTCCGCGGGGCCGTTCCGGTCCCGGACATGCCCGGCGGGCTACCCGCGATCCCGACCGACGAAAGCCGATGTGACCGGGGGCACAGGCCTCGCGGGAAGACCCGGGCCGCTCCTACTGTTCGGTAACAAACGACCAGTGGGCGGGCGAGGAGGCTGCGGTGACGGCAACGGACGGGCGCGAGCGCACCTACACCTGGGTGGACCCGAAGATCTACGTCGAGGCCGCGCAGGGCCGCTCCGGGCTGGAGCTGTTCCAGTACCTGCTCGAGACGAACACCCCGCCCCCGCCGATCTCCCAGACCCTCGGCTTCCGCCTCGTCGAGGTCGACAAGGGCCTCGCGGTGTTCGCGATCTCCCCGGCCGAGCACCTCTACAACCCGATCGGCTCGGTCCACGGCGGCGTCTACGCGACGCTGCTGGATTCCGCCGCCGGCTGCGCCGTCCACACCACGCTCGAGGCGGGGGTCAACTACACCTCGCTCGACCTCGCGGTGAAGTTCCTGCGCCCGATGACCCCCGACGGCGGCGAGGTCCGCGCGATCGGCACCGTCGTCCACTCCGGCCGCCGCACCGCCCTCGCCGAGGCCAAGATGGTCGACGAGAAGGGCCGCCTCCTCGCCACCGCGACCAGCAGCTGCCTGATCCTGAACGATCTACACCGAGTGCGCAGTTGAGCCCCGGTTGCGGCCGGTCGAGCGGTGCTGATCTGCGCACTCGGCGCAGGTTGGCCCCTCAGGCGACCGGGTCGCCGGCCTCCGGCTCGGTGGCGTGCTCGGTGCGGGAGCGACGCTCGCGAAGCAGGTGGATCGCGATCGGGAGCACCGAGAGGGCGACGACGCCGAGCAGGATCGCCTCGACGTGCTCGCGGACGAAGTCGACCTCGCCGAGCTGGTAGCCGAGCACCGTGACCCCGACGGCCCAGAGCAGCGCGCCGACCATCGAGTAGAGCGTGAACGCCCGGGCGTTCATCTTCACCGAGCCGGCCATGAACGTGATCAGGGTCCGGACGATCGGGACGAACCGGGCGAGGACGATCGCGCGGCCGCCGTGCTTGTCGAAGAACGCCGCGGTCTTCTCGACGTACTCCTGTTTGAAGATCCGTGAGTTCGGCCGCGCGAAGACGGCCGGGCCGGTGCGTCGGCCGATCCAGTAGCCGACGAGGTTGCCCGCGGTCGCCGCGATCCACAGACACACGCACGCGAGCCACAACGGCTGGCTCAGGGTGTCGTCGGCGAGCAGCAGGCCCGCGATGAACAGCAGGCTGTCGCCGGGGAAGACGAGGCCGAGCAGGATGCCGCACTCGGCGAAGATGATCAGCAGCAGTCCGGCGAAGCCGAAGTTGTCGATGAGCTGCTCAGGTTCGAGCCACGACGGGCCGAGCGCGACATTCACCCCGCGAGGTTATCCGCCCGTGCGCGCCGTCGGGCCAAGATCCACCGGACGGCGGCAGCGATCAGCATGAGCGCGCCGCACGTCAGGCCGATCGCGATCGCCGTGTTCCGCAGCCACGAGATCTCGTACGAGTAGTAGCCGAGCAGGATCAGTCCCGCTCCCCACGTCACCGCGCCGACGACGTTCGCCGTGACGAACCGCCGGTAGGGCATGCGGGCCACGCCGGCGACCACCGGCGTCGCCGTCCGCAGCCACGGGAACCAGCGGGCGACGACGACCGCGATCGGGCCCCAGCGGTCGTAGAACGCCTCGGCCTTGGCGATGTGCGCGGCCATCTTCGGCTTGGTCTCCAGCCACGGCCGGCCCCAGCGTCGGCCCGTCCAGTAGCCGACGGCGTCACCGGCCACGGCGGCCACGCAGACACCGATCGTCAGCGGCCACAGCGCGACGTCCGAGTGGGGCGACGCGGCGACCAGGCCGGCCCCGAACAGCAGCGCGTCCCCGGGGAGGAAGAACCCGAGCAGGATCCCGGACTCGACGAAGACGAACGAGAGGACGACGAGGTAGACCAGCCCCGTACTCAGTCCCTGCAGGTCGAGGGAGAGTTCGACCCCCGCCGCCGAGATCACCCGGTCACCCTACGTCGGGGGTCCGGTCCCCGGCGGAACTCAGGCCTTCGTGAAGCGCAGGGAGTTCAGCCAGGCGTCCCGGGTCTGCTTCATCTCCGCGGTGGCCTTCACCTTGGCCCGGTAGATCAGGCCGAAGAGGAACTTGCCGTCGACGAGGATGTAGCGCGCCGTCACCCGGGCCTCGCGGTCGGACTTCAGCGCGCCGACGATGGTCCCCTCGATGGCGGGCGAGCCCCGGTAGGTGAAGGTCCGCGAGTTCGTGATCCGGCCGCCGGTCTGCCGGGCGGCGCTGTTCAGCGCGTCCCGCAGGTTCGGCTTGCCGTGGTTCGCGTAGGACGCCCGACTGCTGGAGAAGTCCGCGTTCTCGGTCCGCAGCGTCCAGACGTCGTAGGTCAGCTTCAGCCCGGTCTTCGCGCGCTCCTTGGTGTTCCGCGCCGCCTCCGGGAAGACGATCGAGTAGCCCTTGCCCTTCGCGGTGAACGCGGTCGAGGTGGGGCTGGGCTCGGGCGTCACCGACGGCAGCGCCTCCGGAGCCTCGCCCTCGCCGCAACCGGTCAGGAGCAGGGCCCCCGCGAGCAGGGCGGGCGCGAAGCGGGTGCGGCGCATCAGGAGAACTCCACGGAGTTGACGAAGGTGAGAAACGCCGAGGTCGGCCCGGCGCTGCCGCCCCGGTCGAGGAAGAGCAGGCCGTACATCACGCGGTCCACGACGACGTAGCGGGCGAAGATCGTGACTTCCTTGCCCTTGTCCTTGACGCCGACGATCGTGCCCTCGATCGCGGGCTTCTTCTTGTAGGTGAAGGTCCGTGAGGTCGCGATCTTGCCGCCGGCCTGTTTCGCGGAGGTCTCCAGCGCCTCCTTGAGGCTGGGCAGCGTCCCGACCTTCGGGTAGTGGCCGCGGGTCACGGTGTACACCTCGGTCGCGGCCTCGTAACGGAAGATGTCGAAGGTGATCGACGTGGAGCCGGCCTTGCCGGTCTGCGTGAAGCGCTCCGGTTCGCCCGGCAGGCGGAACGTGATCCCGTTCCCCTTCACCTCGACCCCGCCCGGGGCCGGGGTGGTCGCCGGTCCGGCGGTGGCGGCGCCGTCGGGGGAGGAGGACGCCGACGGGGTCGGCGTCGGCTCCGGGGTCTCGCCGATCGGCCGGGACTTGACCGGCGTCTGGTCGGCGGCCGACGACGGGATCGGGTCGTCGTCGCCGCCGCAGCCGGCGAGCAGGCCGGCAGCCAGGACGACGGAGAGCGCGGGGCCGAGGGCGATCCGCAGTGCGTGCGAGGGCGCGGTTCGAGCCGAGTCCGAGGTGATCACGACACCAGTGTCCCGCGCCGGGGTCCCCGGGCGGGCGGAGCGGGGCCCTAGTCTCGCTCCGTGTCGGAGGACCGCGGTGAGTCGGAGGGCCGGGGCGGGGCCGAGGACGTCCTGGACGTCGGCGTGGGCCCCCACCCGGAGCCCTGGCCGGACGACCCGCGGCTGGACCCGGACCTGCTCGCGAACGGGGACCGGCGCAACGTCGTCGACCGGTACCGCTACTGGCGCCGCGAGGCCGTGGTCGCCGACCTGGACACGCGGCGGCACACCTTCCACGTCGCGATCGAGAACTGGCAGCACGACTTCAACATCGGCTCGGTCGTGCGGACCGCGAACGCGTTCCTGGCCGCGGAGGTTCACATCGTCGGGCAGCGACGCTGGAACCGCCGGGGCGCGATGGTCACCGACCGCTACCAGCACGTCCGGCACCACCCGGACGCGGCGGCGCTCGGCGCCTGGGCCGCCGCGGCCGGCCTGCCGCTGATCGGGGTCGACAACCTCCCGGGGTCGGTCCCGCTGGAGACCTACCCGCTGCCGCGGGAGTGCGTCCTGCTCTTCGGCCAGGAGGGCCCGGGCCTGTCCGCGGCCGCGCACGCCCGGTGCGAGGCGATCCTCTCGATCGCGCAGTTCGGGTCGACGCGGTCGATCAATGCCGGTGCGGCGTCGGCGATCGCGATGCACGCGTGGGTCCGCCGGCACGTGTTCGGGCAGGAACCGGGGCAGGAACCCCCTGCGGAGGTGGACGGATGACCCGGGTCGTGGTGGTCGGCGGCGACGCCGCCGGCATGAGCGCGGCCTCGGCCGCCAAGCGGGCCCGCCCGGACCTGGAGGTGATCGCCTTCGAACGCGGCGAGTACACCTCCTACTCGGCCTGCGGCATCCCCTACTGGGTCGCCGGTGACGTCGCGAACTGGTCCGACCTGATCGCCCGCTCGCCGGAGGAGCACCGCCGCCGGGGCGTCGACGTCCGGCTGCGGACCGAGGTGGTGGGGATCGACCCGGCCGCGGGCACGGTGACGGCCCGGGAGCCGGACGGGTCCGAGACGACGGTCGGCTGGGACCACCTCGTCCTCGCGACCGGGGCCGAGCCGGGGAAGCTGACGGTGCCCGGGCACGACGCGGCGGGCGTGCTGTCCGTCCAGCGGATCCCGGACGGGCAGGCGATCCTCGACGCCGTCGCCTCCGGGGCGGAGCAGGCCGTGGTCGTCGGCGCCGGCTACATCGGCATCGAGATGGCGGAGGCGCTGCTGCGCCAGGGCCTGGCGGTCACCGTTCTCGACCGCGGTGCGCAGCCGATGGGCACGCTCGATGAGGACCTCGGTGTGCACGTCCGCGCCGCGATGGAGGGCGAGGGCATCGCCGTCCGCACCGGCGTCGAGGTCGAGGCGTTCGAGACCACCCCCACCGGTGCGGGCGGCCGCCGCGTCACCGGCGTCGTCACCGGCGACGGGACGTTCGCCGCCGACCTCGTCGTGTGCGGCCTCGGGGCGAGACCGGCGGTCGGGCTGGCGAGGGACGCCGGGCTGCCGATCGGGGACGCGGGCGGCCTCCGCACCGACGACCGGCAGCGGGTCACCGGCGACCATCCCGCGGCCGGGCACATCTGGGCCGGCGGGGACTGCGTCGAGGTCCACGACCGGATCGCCGACCGGTACGTCACCGTCGCGCTCGGCACGCACGCGAATCGGCACGGCCGGGTGATCGGCGCCAACCTCGCCGGACGTGACGCCCGCTTCCCGGGCGTCATCGGCACCGCCGTGACCAAGATCTGCGCCCTGGAGATCGGGCGCACCGGCCTGGGGGAGCAGGCCGCCGCCGACGCCGGGTTCGACGCCGTCGCCGCGACCGTGGAGTCCACCACCCGGGCCGGCTACATGCCCGAGGCGGGGCCGATCCGGGTGAAGCTGATCGCCGAGCGCAGCTCGGGCCGGATCCTCGGCGGGCAGATCGTCGGCCGCAACGAGGGGGCCGCGAAACGCATCGACGTCATCGCCACCGCGGTCTGGTGCGGACTGAGCGCGGACGAGCTCGCCGACGTCGACCTCTCCTACGCCCCGCCGTTCTCCCCGCTGTGGGACCCGGTCACGCTCGCCGCCCGTGAGGTCGCCGCGCGGCTGGGGTAGATAGCCTGCCCCTACCGCCGAGAAGCACCGGGAGAGACATGAGCAGCCAGCGTGAGGCCATGCAGGAGAAGGTCGTCAACGGCAAGGGCTTCATCGCCGCCCTGGACCAGAGCGGTGGGAGCACCCCGAAGGCGCTGCGCGACTACGGCATCGAGGAGTCGCGTTACTCGAACGACGCCGAGATGTTCGACCTCATGCACGCGATGCGCACGCGCATCATCAAGTCCCCCGCGTTCACCGGCGACAAGGTGCTGGGCGCGATCCTGTTCGAGATGACGATGGACCGGCAGATCGACGGCCGGGACACCGCCGAGTACCTCTGGAACGAGCGCGGCGTCGTTCCCTTCCTCAAGGTCGACAAGGGCCTCGAGGAGACCGCCAACGGCGTCCAGCTGATGAAGCCGATCCCGGGCCTCGACGAGCTCCTCGCCCGCGCCGTCGCGAAGGGCGTCTACGGCACGAAGATGCGCTCGGTCATCCACGAGGCGAACCCCGACGGCATCGCGGCGATCGTCGAGCAGCAGTTCGAGATCGGCGCGCAGATCGCCGCCGCCGGCCTCGTGCCGATCCTGGAGCCCGAGGTCTCGATCAAGAGCCCGACCAAGCAGGAGGCCGAGGTCCTGCTCCGCGAGCACATCCAGAAGCAGGCCGAGCAGCTCTCCGCCGACACCCCGATCATGCTCAAGCTGACGATCCCGACCGAGGCGGGCTACTACAGCCCGCTCGTCGCGGAGCCGCACGTCCAGCGCGTCGTCGCCCTCTCCGGCGGCTACTCGCGCGAGGAGGCCTGCGCGTTGCTCAAGCAGAACCCGGGCGTCATCGCGAGCTTCTCCCGCGCGCTGGTCGAGGGTGTCTCCGACCGCCAGACCGACGACGAGTTCAACGCCACCCTCGCCTCCGCGATCGACGCGATCTACGAGGCCTCGGTCGACTAGCCCGATCGGGTCGCTGCCGGTTTCGGGCGGTTCGCTCGAACAGCGCAGTGTGCGCAGCGTCGCACTGATCTCCCCCTACCGTCGAGCCTGAGGGGCGGTTCGGGGGGCAGGTCTCGGTGATGAAGCGTCAGTTCAGTGCGCCGCTGGTCGTTCTGATGATGGCTGCGGGTGTGGCCGCGCTTCCGGGCGCGGCCGCGTCGGCCCGCGAACTGCCCCGCGAGTGCACCACCAGCGGGCTCGATGTGCTGTGCGTGTTCGCCAGGCCGAGCGAGAAGCCGATCCGCTTCGTCGTGCCGGCGGGCGTCAGTTCGATCGACGCCTACGTGCAGGGCGCGGCCGGCGGCGACGGGCCGCCGGACACGAGCTTCGGTGGTCGTGGCGGCACCGCGCACGCGGTGCTGCTCGTCGAACCGGGGGAGGTCTGGGACCTGCGGGTCGGCGGTCGTGGCGGCAACGCCACGGCGATCGGGGGTCGGCCCGCGCACGGCGGCATCAACGGCGGCGGCGCCGCCGGTACTCCGGGGGCCGGGGGCGGCGGGGGCCGCACCGAGATCCACCTGCGGGAGGGCGGCGTCAGTCCCGACCCGCTGACCACGGACCCGTTGATCGCCGCCGGCGGTGGCGGTGGCGGCGGGGCCGCGCCCGACCGGCGCAGCAACGGCGGGGTGGGCGGCGGCTCGATCGGCACGGCCGGTCTCGGGGGCAGCGCGGCCGGGGCGGGGTCCGGCGCGACCGAGACGCGGGGCGGCGCCGGGGCGGCCGAGGCGAAGGCCGGAACCCGGGGCCTCGGCGGCACCGGGGCCGGTGCCGGCGGGGGCGGCGGCTACTACGGCGGCGGTGGGGCGGCCCGCGCGCTCACGTCCGGGCTGACCACCCGGGCCGGGGGTGGCGGGGGCGGCAGTGGCTTCGGCCGGCCCGGCACGACCTTCGGCATCGCGCCCGCCCAGGCGGACGGGATCATCCAGCTGCGCTTCACTCAGCTCCTGCAGGGCGTCGACATCACGCGCGTGTGCGCGCCCGACGGCCCCGTGCCGGACGGCTGGGTGCTCAGAGAGGGGACGGACGGGGACGACGTGCTCGTCGGCTCCGCCGCGAACGACCTGATCCGCGGGCGGCTCGGCAACGACCGCATCTCCGGGCGCGGCGGCCACGACATCCTCTGCGGCGACGCGGGCCACGACATCCTGCGCGGCGGCGACGGCAACGACCTGCTGATCGGCGGCCGCGGCCGGGACCGGCTCGACGGTGGCGCCGGCGAGGACCGGGGCATCGACGTCGACTCCACCACCTGGCGTGGGGGCATCGAGACGCGCAGCTGACCCCCGGGCTTGGTCAACTTCTGGACCGGTGGAACGCGGTTCTACAATCCGACGTTGAAGCCCCGTTCAGGAAATCGTGAATCAAGCTCACAGCGCTGGTGACGCGAACGCGCGGGCTGGAACGATGCACGGTGCGACGAGTGTGACACCAGGGACACCTCGGGCAGACGCGCGGAGGACTCCGGGATGGACGGCGACATGGCGGGCGGCTCCGTCGGCACTGCCAGCGGGGCCAGCGGTGCGGGCAAGCTCGCGCGCTTCCCGTGCGGGCCGAAGACCAAGTACGTGGTCATCCTCTTCTGGGTGATCTTCGCCGCCTGCATGGGTCCGCTCGCCGGCAAGCTCGGCGACGTCCAGGAGAACGACGCGGTCAACTGGCTGCCGGGCAGCGCGGAGTCCACGCAGGTCTACAAGGCCATGGAGGGCTTCAACAACCCGAACGAGGCCATGGCGGTCGTCGTCTACGAGCGGCGCGAGGGCCTCACCGACGCCGACCGTGAGCGCGCGCGCAACGACGTCGCGTCCTTTGCCGAGATCGAGGGCGTCGAGGCCGAGGTCCAGGGCCCGTTCGAGTCGGCCGACGGCCAGGCCCTGCAGATGCTCGTCCCGTACGACATGGGCGAGAAGGGCGACGGCTGGAAGAAGCTGCCCGGCTTCGTCGAGGAGATCAAGTCCTTCGACCAGCCCGGTGACGGCCTGCTCGTCCACGTCACCGGCCCCGCCGGGTTCAACGGCGACTTCGCCGATGCGTTCGAGGGCACCGAGGGCGCCGTGCTGCTCGCGGCGATGTGCGTCGTCATCGTCATCCTGCTGATCACGTACCGGAGCCCGGTCCTCTGGCTGCTGCCGGTGCTGTCGGCGCTGGCTGCGCTCTCGGTCGCGCTCGGCATGATCTACCTGCTCGCCGACGGCGGCGCGATCACCGTGACGGCGCAGGCTCAGATCATCGCGGCGATCCTGGTCTTCGGCGCCGGGACCGACTACGCCCTGCTGCTCGTCGCCCGCTACCGCGAGGAGCTGCGGCGCCACGAGGACCGGCACGAGGCGATGGCGTTCGCACTGCACCGGGCGGGCCCGGCGGTCTTCGCCAGCGGCGTCACCGTCATCCTCGGCATGCTCTGCCTGTCCTTCGCGGACATGAACTCCACGTCGAGCATGGGCCCGGTGCTGGCGATCAGCATCGGCGTCGGACTCTGCGTGATGATGACGCTGCTTCCGGCGTTCCTGGTCCTCGGCGGCCGGTGGATGTTCTGGCCCACGCACCCGAACTTCGGCACCGAGGACCCGTCCGAGCGCGGTGTCTGGGCGAAGGTCGCGAACGTCGTCGCCACCAAGCCGCGCCCGATCTGGATCGGCACCTCGCTCGCGCTGGGCGCGCTCGCGCTCGGCGTCACGCAGCTCTCGGCCAGCGGCCTCGCGTTCGAGGACAGCTTCACCAAGACCCAGGACTCGGTCGTCGGCGCCCGCGCCCTGCAGGCGCACTTCCCGGCCGGCAGCGGTGACCCCGTCATCGTCATGGGCAACGGCGGCAAGAGCCAGGAGATGGCCGACGTCCTCGGGGGCGTCCCCGGCATCGTCGAGGGCTCGGTCGTCCAGGCCCCGGTCCAGAACGGCCTCGCCTACATCGAGGCGACGCTCGAGGACCCGCCGGACAGCAAGGCCGCCAAGCGCACCATCGAACGCGTCCGCGACGCGGTCCACCAGGTCGACGAGGGCAACGCGCACGTCGGTGGCAGCACCGCGGTCGCACTCGACACCCAGGACGCGTCGAGCCGCGACAACAAGGTGGTCATCCCGATCACCCTCGCCGTGGTCTTCCTGATCCTGATCGGGCTGCTGCGGTCGCTGCTCGCGCCGATCCTCCTGCTGGCGACGGTCGTCCTGTCCTTCGCCGCGGCGTTCGGCCTGAGCTCGCTGGTCTTCACCGGGCCGCTGAACTACGCGGGTGCCGACGCGGGTCTGCCGCTGATGGCGTTCGTGTTCCTCGTCGCGCTCGGCATCGACTACAACATCTTCCTGATGACGCGCGTCCAGGAGGAGGCGCGGCAGCACGGCACCCGCAGGGGCGCGATCATCGGCCTCACCGCCACCGGCGGCGTCATCACCTCGGCGGGCCTGGTCCTCGCCGGCACCTTCGCGGTGATGTGCGCGATCCCGATGGTGTTCATGGTCGAGATCGGGTTCGTGGTCGCGGTCGGCGTCATCATCGACACCTTCATCGTCCGCTCGGTCCTGGTGACCGCGCTCGCCCTCGACTTCGACCGCCACATCTGGTGGCCGAACAAGATGGGCAAGGCCGACTACGTCCCGACCGCGCGGCGTTCGCCGGAGGACGGCGCTCCCGTCGGTGCTCCCGCCGGTGCCCCCGCCGGTGCCCCGGTGCCGGCGCTGGTCGGCATCGCCGCCGCCGCTGCGGCCGCGGCGGCTGCCACCCCGGCCGCCCTGACCGAGGTCACGACGCCGGACACGCCGGCCGAGGCCGTCACGCCCCCGCCCGTGGTCCCGGTCAGCGCGCCGGCCGCCGGGAGCGGGGCCGTGCCGTCGCCCTCGTCCGGCCGCAACGGCACAATGGGCCGCGTGACGACGCACGAGAACCTGCTCGCGGGGCCCCCGGCCACGCTGCTGCCCGAACTGCCCGAGGCTCGCGACCTGATGGACAGCGGCACCGACGCCACTGAGGTGGCCGCCCAGTTCCCGGACTACTCGCGGGCCTGGGCGACGCTGGCCGACGCGGCGTACACGCGGGGCTCGGTCGTCGAGTCCTACGCGTACGCGCGCACCGGCTACCACCGCGGCCTCGACGCGCTGCGGCGCAACGGCTGGCGCGGCCACGGGCCGGTGCCGTGGGAGCACGAGCCCAACCAGGGCTTCCTGCGCTCGCTGCACGCGCTCGGCCGGGCCGCGGCCGCGATCGGTGAGGAGGCGGAGGCGCAGCGCTGCTTCTCCTTCCTGGCCGAGAGCAGCCAGGCCGCGGCGGACGCTCTCGCAGCGCCTCGAAGCTAGGTCATTGCGTCCGGCCAACGGTGGCCACGAGCCCTCACTTGGCCGGACGCATCGGGTTCGCACTAGCCTGGGGCGCTGTTCGCCGGCAGTCCGTCCGGCAGGTAAACGACATCGGAGAGGCGCGACCGCATGCCCGTCATCGTGCTCGTCGGCGCCCAGTGGGGCGACGAGGGCAAGGGCAAGGCCACCGACCTGTTGGGCGCGGCCGGCTCCGACCCCGTCGACTACGTCGTCCGCTACCAGGGCGGCAACAACGCCGGCCACACCGTCGTCATCGGTGACCAGAGCTACGCGCTGCACCTGCTGCCGTCGGGAATCCTGACGCCGGGCTGCACGCCGGTCATCGCCAACGGCGTCGTCATCGACCCGGGCGTCCTGCTGCACGAGATCGCGGGGCTGCAGGAGCGCGGCGTCGACACCTCGAAGCTGCTGATCTCGGGCAACGCGCACCTGATCACGCCGTACCACACGACGCTCGACAAGACGCGTGAGCGCTTCCTCGGCAAGAACAAGATCGGCACCACCGGCCGCGGCATCGGGCCGACCTACGCCGACAAGGTCAACCGCATCGGCGTCCGGGTGCAGGACCTGTTCGACGAGAAGATCCTGCGGCAGAAGGTCGAGGCCGCGCTCGTCGACAAGAACCACCTGCTGGTGAAGATCTACAACCGGCGTGCGCTCACCGTCGACGAGGTGATCGAGGAGTTCCTGCCGTTCGCGGACGCCCTGCGCCCGTACGTCGCGGACACCTCGCTGGTGCTCAACCGCGCGCTCGACGAGGGCAAGCTGATCTGCCTCGAGGGCTCGCAGGGCACGCTGCTCGACGTCGACCACGGCACGTATCCGTTCGTCACGTCGTCGAACCCGACCGCGGGTGGGGCGTGCACCGGCTCGGGCATCGGCCCGACGCGGATCGACCGCGTCTGCGGGATCCTCAAGGCCTACACGACCCGCGTCGGCTCCGGGCCCTTCCCGACCGAGCTGTTCGACGAAAGCGGCGAGTTCCTCCGCCGCGTCGGTGGGGAGGTCGGCGTCACGACCGGTCGCGCCCGCCGTTGCGGCTGGTTCGACGCCGTCATCGCCCGGTACGCGACCCGGGTCAACGGCCTGACCGACTTCTTCCTCACCAAGCTCGACGTCCTCACCGGGCTCGAGCGGATCCCGGTCTGCGTCGCCTACGACGTCGACGGCGTCCGTCACGACGAGATGCCGATGAGCCAGACCGACTTCTTCCACGCGAAGCCGATCTACGAGGAGTTCCCCGGCTGGACCGAGGACATCACCGGCGCCCGGTCGCTGGCGGACCTCCCCAAGAACGCCCAGGCCTACGTCGCCGCGCTCGAGGAGATGTCGAACGCCCCGATCTCCGCCATCGGCGTCGGCCCGGGTCGCGACCAGACGATCGAGATCCGTTCGTTGGTGAAGTAGCGCGCGGGTTAGGCTCGCCGACCGTGAAGGTTCTGGTGATCGGCGGCGGTGGCCGCGAGCACGCGCTCTGTCTGGCCCTGTCGAACGACCCGTCGGTCACCGCGGTGCACTGCGCACCCGGGAACGCGGGCATCGCGGATCTCGCGACGCTCCACCCGGTGGCGGCGACCGACCCCGCGGCGGTCGCGGACCTCGCCGACTCCCTCGACGCCGACCTCGTCGTCGTCGGGCCGGAGGGTCCGCTGGTCGCCGGTGTCGCGGACGCGGTGCGCGCCCGGGGGATCGCCTGCTTCGGACCGTCCGCCGCGGCGGCGGTGCTCGAGGGCTCGAAGGCCTTCGCCAAGGACGTGATGGCCGCGGCCGGGGTGCCGACCGCGATGGCGCGCGTCTGCGACGACCTCGACCAGGTCGCGGCCGCGCTCGACGCGTTCGGTGCGCCCTACGTCGTCAAGGACGACGGCCTCGCCGCCGGCAAGGGCGTCGTGGTCACCTCCGACCGCGAGGCGGCGCTGGCTCACGCGAAGGCGTGTGCGGGCCGGGTCGTCGTCGAGGAGTTCCTCGACGGGCCGGAGGTCTCCCTCTTCGCTCTGACGGATGGTCAGACCGTTCGCCCGCTGCAGCCCGCGCAGGACTTCAAGCGCGTCGGCGACGGCGACTCCGGGCCGAACACCGGCGGCATGGGCGCGTACTCGCCGCTGCGGTGGGCCCCGGCCGGCCTCGTCGAACAGGTGACGGAGCGCGTCCTGCAGCCGACCGTCGACGAGATGCGGCGGCGCGGGACGCCGTTCGCAGGTCTGCTCTACGCCGGTCTCGCGCTGACCTCGCGCGGGCTGCGCGTCGTCGAGTTCAACGCGCGCTTCGGCGACCCGGAGACACAGGTCGTCCTCGCGCTGCTGCGCAACCCGCTCGGCGCGCTGCTGCTCGCCGCGGCGACCGGGGAGCTCGACCAGGCCGAGCCGCTGACCTGGCACTCCGGCTCCGCGGTGACCGTCGTCGTCGCGTCCCACAACTACCCGGGCACCCCGCGCACCGGCGACCCGATCACCGGCCTCGACGCGGCCAATGCGCTGGAGGGTGTGCACGTGATCCACGCGGGCACCGCCCGCAACGACGCCGGAGAGGTCGTCAGCGCCGGCGGCCGCGTCCTGTGCGTCACCGCGACCGGGACGGACCTCGCCGAGGCCCGCTCCCGCGCCTACGCCGGCGTTGCCGCGGTCACCCTCGACGGCTCCCACCACCGCACCGACATCGCCCTCGCCGCCGAGCGCGGCGAGATCACCGTCCCCGGCTGATTTCGGGGTACGGGGGGCCGTACGGGAGGATGGCCCGGTGATTGAGCGGTACACCCTGCCCGAGATGGGCCGCGTCTGGAGCGAGGCGCACAAGTACGAGCTGTGGTGCCACGTGGAGACGTTGGTGCTGGAGGCGCACGCGGCGGCGGGCGTCGTGCCGGCCGACGTCGTCGAGCCGGTGCGCAACGCGCCCCCGCCGACCCCCGAGGCCGTGAAGGCGATCGAGGACGTCACGCAGCACGACGTCATCGCGTTCCTCTCGGCGTGGGCGGACAACACCACGCCCCGCGAGGCCGCGGCCTACGTGCACTTCGGCATGACGTCCTCCGACCTGCTCGACACCGCCCTCGGGCTGCAGCTGGTCGAGGCGACGGACATCCTGCTGGAGAAGGCGGACACCCTCGTCGCGACGCTGCGCGACCACGCGCTCGCGCACCGCGAGACCCTGCGCGTCGGCCGCACCCACGGCATCCACGGCGAGCCGGACGTCTGGGGCCACCGCGTCGCGGACTTCGCCTTCGGCATGGCCCGCTCCCGCGACCGCCTGCGCCGCGCCCGCGAGTCCGTCGCCGTCATGGCGATCTCGGGCGCCGTCGGGACGTACTCGAACATCGACCCCGCCGTCGAGACCCACGTCGCCGCCGCGCTCGGGCTGCGCCCGGCCGACGTCTCGACGCAGGTCGTGCTGCGTGACGGCATCTCCGAGTGGGTGTCGGCGCTCGCGATTCTGGCGACGGTCTGCGAGGCGATCGCCCTCGAGGTCCGGCACGGCCAGCGCACCGAGGTCCGCGAGACCTGGGAGCCCTTCGGCAAGGGCCAGAAGGGCTCGTCGGCCATGCCGCACAAGAAGAACCCGATCCTCTCCGAGCGCATCTGCGGCATGGCCCGCATCGTGCGGGCGCAGATCGTGCCGGTCATGGAGGGCATCCCGCTCTGGCACGAGCGCGACATCTCGCACTCGTCGGTGGAGCGCATCGCCCTGCCCGACGCCGCGGCCGCGACGGACTACCTGCTGCACCTGACGAACCGCCTGGTCTCGGGCCTGGTCGTCGACGCCGAGCGCATGCGCGCGAACCTCGACCTCACCGGCGGCCTGATCTACAGCTCGACGGTCCTGCTCGAGGTCGTCGAGATGGGCGCCTCCCGCGAGGACGCCTACGCCCTCGTCCAGGGCGCGGCGATGCAGACCTGGCAGGAGGGCATCCCGTTCCGGGAGACCCTGCGCGCCCGCGCCGCCGACGCCGGCATCACCCTCGACGAGGCGCGCCTCGACGAGGTCTGCCGTCCCGAGCGGTTCGTCGCCCGCCTCGCGCCGATGTTCGAGCGCCTGGAGAAGCTCGCCTGACCCCCGGCATTGGAGATGACATCTCCAGTGCATCCGGCCCACGGCACTGGAGATGACATCTCCAGTGCAGGTGGTGGTGCCGGTCAGCCCAGGGAGATCCCCGGCAGGCCGAGCAGGCCCGCACCGGGGTTGATGTTCAGCTTCGTGACGCCGAGGTTGAGCGAGAGGCCGTCGTCCTCGGTCTCGTCCTCGACCACGGGCCGGACCGGGTCGGACTTCACGTCCGAGACCTCGACGGTGGTGACGCGCTCGGTCCGGACGACGGACCGGGCCTCGGTACGGGCCTTGGGCCTCGGGGTCGGGCGGACGTCCTCGCGGCCCGACGAGCCCTCGCCGGAGGAGGGGCCGTCGTCGGAGATCGGGTTCGTCGGCGCGACCGGGATCGCGGTGAACGTCGACGGGGTCGCGACCTCGCGCTTGGCGGTGTCCTCGTCGGCGAAGGCGAGGGTGCCCAGCAGGCCGGCGGTGATCAGGGCGATCGCGGAGATCGCGACGGCGACGGGGCGCGCGGCGTCCCGCATCAGCCCGGCGAAACCGCCGGCGCGGGCGATCCCGGCGCCCTCACGGTCCAGGTACGCCTCCGCGGCCGACCCGAGCACGACGGTGGCGACGAGCAGCGCGAGGTCGGACTCGACCGCGATCACGGCGGGAGCGACGCCGGCGCACAGGTCGCAGCCGTCGAGGTGCTCGGAAACCTTGGTGTGGTCCTCGGCGGAGAGGGTGTTGCGGGCGTAGCCGCCGAGGCGGTTGGTCGTCCAGCGGCAGTCGGGGCTGCTGATCGCGGCCCGGTGCTCCAGCAACTGGGCGGCGCGCAGGGTGTCGCGGGCGGCGAAGCTGAGCTCGGCGACGCCGGTCGCGTCCAGGCCCAGCAGCTTGCCGGTCTCCAGCAGCGGTTCGCCCTCGACCTCGGTGTGCCAGAGGGCGGCCTGGGCCTCCTCGGACAGGCCGGCGAAGGCCTTCGCGGTCGTGGCGACGCACGCGGCCGGGAACGGCCCGGTCTCGCCCTCGACGCCCTTGCGGCGGCCGCGGCGCATCCCGCCCTGCTCGCGCCGCACGGCGTCGAGCAGGTGGGCGCGGAACGCGGTCGTGGGACCGGAGCCGGTCAGCAGGTCGGCGCGGGTGGCGGTGATGGCGGCGTCGACGAGGTGGTCCGAGCCGTGCGAGGTACGACGGACGAAGCGGAGCGCAGCCTCACGGTGACGGTCCGTGAGCGAGTCGAAAGCGTCGATGTCGCCGCGGCGCGCGGCCGCAATCAGCGCGGTGTCCGTCGGCACACGAGTGCCCTGACCACCCGTTCTGGACGTCGTCATTCCCCCACCCGCCCACACATCGCAGGCTCCCCCGAGCCCTCAGATCCGGCGACCGCACCCCCGCGCGATGGCCTTCGAGATAACTGAGAGTAGGCACGCCCCCCGCGCGCCGTCCGGCGATTTCGCCAACTGTTGCGCTCGCGACCGGGTGAACTCCAGCGCCGTCGGCCGGTATGTGCCGCAGCGCCCGATTCGTAGTCCGTCGGACGGCCCAGCGCCCGCCCTCGTCACCAAAGGGTGACACCCTTTTTTCACCGGCGGCGTCAGGCTTTCTGCGCGAAGGCCCAGGCGTCGGCGGCCATCGCGGTGATGTCGCGGACCGGGGTCCACTCCAGCAGCTCGCGGGCGCGGGCGTTGGACGCGATCAGCGTCGGGGGGTCGCCGGGGCGGCGCGGGTGGTCGGCGGCCGGGATCGGGTGGCCGGTGACCGCGCGGACCGCGGCGAGGACTTCCCGGACGGTGAAGCCGGACCCGCTGCCGAGGTTGCAGATCTCGTGCCGGCCCGGGGTGATCCGGGTCAGGGCGCGGACGTGGGCGTCGGCGAGGTCGGTGACGTGGATGTAGTCGCGGACGCACGTCCCGTCCCGGGTCGGATAGTCCGAGCCGAACAGCTTGGCCTCCGGGTTCTCGCCGGTCGCGACCTTGAGCAGGTTCGGGATCAGGTGTGTCTCGGGGTCGTGCCGCTCGCCGAGCGGGACCGCGCCGCCGAGGTGGGCGCCCGCGACGTTGAAGTACCGCAGGCTGAAGGCCCCGAGTTCGTGGGCGGCGCACTCGGCCGCGATCGCCATGTCGACGGTGAGCTTGGTCATGCCGTACGGGTTCGTGGGCCGGGGCGGGGTGTCCTCGGTGATGGGCATCGTGTCCGGCTCGCCGTAGGTCGCCGCGGTGGAGGAGAAGACCAGGCGCCGCACCCCGGCGCCGCGCATCGCGTCCAGCAGCGCCAGCGACCCGACGACGTTGTTCTCCCAGTACAGCTCCGGACGGGCGACCGACTCCCCGACCAGGGACTTCGCCGCGAAGTGCAGGACCGCGTCGAACGACGGGTCCAGCACGTCCGCGGCGTCGTGGACGCGGGCCCGGACGAGCTCGGCGCCGGCCGGGACGGCGTCCGCGTGGCCGGTCGAGAGGTCGTCGAGGACGACGACGTCGTGGCCGTCGGCGAGCAGCAGCGCCGTGACCACACTGCCGATGTAACCCGCGCCACCGGTGACCAGCAGCTTCACGTCGATCCCCGTTTCCGCCGGACAGGTAGCCTGACCCCATCCTTCCGCAGGACTTCATGAGGAGCGTTCGTGGCCCGCGTTGTGGTCGACGTCATGCCGAAGCCGGAGATTCTCGACCCGCAGGGCCAGGCGATCCAGAAAGCCCTGGGCCGGATGGGGTTCGAGACGGTGTCCGGCGTCCGGCAGGGCAAGCGTTTCGAGGTCGAGGTGGAGGGTGAGCTCGACGAAGCCGCCCTCGCCAAGGTCGAGCAGATGGCCGAGACCCTCCTCGCCAACACGGTGATCGAGGAGTACACGGTCCGGGTGGAGTCATGACCGCCCGCGTCGGCGTCGTCACGTTCCCCGGCTCGCTGGACGACGGGGACGCCGCGCGCGCCGTCCGCGCCGCCGGCGCCGAGCCCGTCCGGCTCTGGCACCGGGACACCGACCTGCAGGGCGTCGACGGCGTCGTGCTCCCCGGCGGGTTCTCCTACGGCGACTACCTCCGCTGCGGGGCCATCGCCCGGTTCTCGCCGGTGATGGAGTCGATCATCGCCGCGGCGAACAAGGGCCTGCCGGTTCTCGGGATCTGCAACGGCTTCCAGGTCCTCTGCGAGTCGCACCTGCTGCCGGGCGCGCTGGTCCGCAACGACAACCAGCACTTCGTCTGCCGCGACCAGTGGCTGCGTGTCGAGAACGTCGACACCCCCTGGACCCGTGATCTGAGGATGGGTCAGGAAATCCTCGTCCCGGTGAAGAACGGCGAGGGCGGCTACATCGCCGACCCCGAGACGCTCGAGTGGCTCGAGACCCTCGACCGCATCGTCTTTCGCTACATCAACGGCAACCCGAACGGCTCGCGCAACGACATCGCCGGCATCCGCAACGAAGCCGGCAACGTCGTGGGCCTGATGCCGCACCCGGAGCACGCGATCAGCACCCTGACCGGCCCGAGCGTGGACGGCCTGGTGCTGTTCACCTCGCTGCTGAACAGCCTGCTGACCCCGGCGATGTCCGGGAGCTCCGCGTGAGCCTGGACACCGTCAAGTCCGCCGAGACGACGCCCGACGTCACCCAGCCCTACGCCGACCTCGGCCTCAAGCCCGACGAGTACGCCCGGATCCGCGAGATCCTCGGCCGCCGGCCCACCAGCTGCGAGCTGGCGATGTACTCGGTGATGTGGAGCGAGCACTGCTCCTACAAGTCCTCGAAGGTGCACCTGCGCCAGTTCGGCGAGAAGGCCCCGCAGACCGACGTCCTCATGGTCGGCATGGGCGAGAACGCCGGCGTCGTCGACATCGGTGACGGCTACGCGGTCACGTTCAAGGTCGAGTCGCACAACCACCCGAGCTACGTCGAGCCCTACCAGGGCGCGGCCACCGGCATCGGCGGCATCGTGCGCGACATCCTCACGATGGGTGCCCGCCCGGTCGCGGTCATGGACCCGCTGCGCTTCGGCCCGCTCGACGCCGAGGACACCCGCCGCGTCCTGCCCGGCGTCGTCGCCGGCATCGGTGGTTACGGCAACTGCCTCGGCCTGCCGAACATCGGCGGCGAGGTCGTCTTCGACCCGACCTATCTCGGCAACCCGCTCGTGAACGCCCTCTGCGTGGGCGTGATGAAGCACGACGACATCAAGCTCGCCAAGGCCTCCGGCCCCGGCAACCAGGTCATCCTGTTCGGCGCCCGCACCGGCGGCGACGGCATCGGCGGGGTCTCCGTGCTCGCGTCCGAGACCTTCGACGCCGAGGGTCCGAGCAAGCGCCCGAGCGTCCAGGTCGGCGACCCGTTCGCCGAGAAGGTGCTCATCGAGTGCTGTCTGGAGATCTTCGCCGCGGACCTCGTCGTCGGCATCCAGGACCTCGGCGGCGCCGGGCTGTCCTGCGCGACGACCGAACTCTCCTCGGCCGGCGCCGGCGGCATGCACGTCGTGCTCGACCGTGTCCCGCTGCGTGACTCGACGCTCGCTCCGGAGGAGATCCTCATGAGCGAGTCGCAGGAGCGCATGTGCGCGATCGTCGAGCCGAGCAAGGTCGACGCGTTCCTCGAGATCTGCTCGAAGTGGGACGTCGAGGCCGTCGTGATCGGCGAGGTCAACGACTCCGGCCGGCTCACCGTCGAGTGGCGCGGCGAGACCGTCGTCGACGTCCCGCCGCGGACGGTCGCGCACGAGGGCCCGGTCTACGAGCGCCCCTACGAGCGTCCGGCGGACCAGGACGCGCTGCAGGCTGACACGGCGTCACGTCTGCCGCGCCCCGCGACCGCGGCCGAGCTGCGCGCGACGATTTTGCGCCTGGCCGGTTCGCCGAACCTCTGTGACAAGAGCTGGATCACCTCGCAGTACGACCGCTACGTCCTCGGCAACACCGTGCTCGCGATGCCCGACGACGCCGGTGTCGTGCGCGTCGACGAGGAGTCCGGTCTCGGCGTCGCCGTCTCCACCGACTGCAACGGCCGGTTCGCGCGGCTCGACCCGTACGCGGGTGCGCAGCTGGCGCTGGCCGAGGCGTACCGCAACGTCGCCGCCAAGGGCGCACGGCCGCTCGCGGTCACCGACTGCCTGAACTTCGGCTCGCCCGAGGACCCGGGCGTCATGTGGCAGTTCGCCGAGGCCGTCCGCGGCCTGGCCGACGGCTGTCTCGAGCTCGAGGTCCCGGTCACCGGCGGCAACGTCTCCTTCTACAACCAGACCGGCGAGACCGCGATCCTCCCGACGCCGGTCGTCGGCGTGCTCGGCGTGCTGCCCGACGTCCGCACCCGCGTGCCGATGGGCTTCGTGAACGACGGCGACACGATCCTGCTGCTGGGCGACACCCGCGAGGAGCTCGACGGGTCGGAGTGGGCGCACGTCGTCCACGGGCACCTCGGCGGCACGCCGCCGATGGTCGACCTCGAGGCCGAGCGCTCCCTCGCCGCCGTGCTCGTGGAGGGCGCCGAGCAGGGCGTGTTCTCCTCCGCCCACGACCTCTCCGAGGGCGGGCTCGCCCAGGGTCTCGTCGAGTGCTGCCTGGCCAACGGAATCGGCGCCCGCGTCGAGCTCCCGACCGGCCTGGACGCGTTCGTCGCGCTGTTCAGCGAGTCCGCCGCCCGCGCGATCGTCTCCGTGCCCGCCCAGCACCGCTACGCGGTCGAGGCGTTCGCCGAGATGCACGGCGTCACGGTGGCGGAGATCGGCACGGTCGGCGGTGGCTCGCTGCGGATCAACGCGGACATCGAGATCTCGCTGTCCGACCTGCGCGAGGCCCACACCGCGACGCTCCCGGCCGCCCTGGCCTGAGCTCCGCCCGTCATGCCTCCGCGTCGACGCGTGGACCCGGCCGAGGGCCGGGCCGCCCTCGCCGCGTGGGCGGCCGACCCCGACGGCGTCACGCGCGAGGTCGTCACGACCGCGGTCCGGCACACCCTGGCCGAGCTCGCCGAGCGGCACCCCGGTTCCGCGGTCGAGGTGCGCGTCCCCCCGGTCGGGGCGGTCCAGTGCGTCCCCGGCGTCCGGCACCGTCGCGGCACCCCGCCCAACGTGGTCGAGACCGACCCCGCGACCTGGCTCGCCCTGGTCACCAAGCGGCTCACCTGGGACGCCGCGGTCGACTCCGGCGCCCTCTACGCGAGCGGCGACCGCGCCGACATCTCCGCCCTGCTCTGACCCTCCCCGCCCCCGGCAGTGGAGATGTCATCTCCACGGGATCGGGCCCTTCTCGGTGGAGATGTCATCTCCAGTGGGTGGGGGTCAGCGGGTCGGGAGGGAGCAGTCGAGGGCGAAGGTGATCTTCGTGGTCTTCGCCGGCTCGACGGTGGTGAGGAGGGTCTCCGGGGCGCGGTAGCTGTACTTGCCGCGGCGGACGGTGGCGCCGTTGGAGGAGCAGTTGTCCGGGACCGCGTAGCCCTGGATCCCGACGTAGTACTGGCCGGGGCGGACCAGGAAGCCCTTGCACTTGTTCGTCAGCGTCGCGGTGCGGAGGTCGGGGCCGTCGGCGAAGACGCCGAGCGGGCCGCCGCCGGTGACGCAGAGCTTGATGCGGCCGCGGCTGTCGGCGGCCGCCGGGTCGGCGAGACCCGCGAGCAGGGTCGCGCCGACGACGGTGACGAGCAGAGGGGTGCGCATGGCCGTAGTGCAACGGCCGACACGAAACGCAGTCAATGGGATGCACCCGGTTGCCGTGGGAGGCTCCGCGGCATGCATCCGGAGTTTCGGTCCGCCGCCGCGGCGGAGGGGCTGCGGCACGAGCAGGTGCGCTACGGCCGCCACCGTGACCACGTCGTCGAGGTGCTCGCACCCCCGGACGCGGGCGGCCGCCCGCTGGTCGTGGTGATCCACGGCGGGTTCTGGCGCGAGCAGTACGACCGCGGCCACACGGCCCCGCAGTGCGCCGCTCTGGCCGGGCACGGCTACGTCGTCGCCGCGATCGAGTACCGCCGCGTCGGCGGGGGCGGCGGCTACCCGGAGACGCTGCTCGACGTCGCCGCCGCGCTCGACGTCCTGCCCGAGCTGCTGACCGAGCTGGAGCCCGGCCTGGTCGACGCGGAGCGCGTCGTGCTGATGGGCCACTCCGCCGGCGGGCACCTCGCCCTGTGGGCCGCGAGCCGGCACCGCCTGCCCGCGGAGGCACCCGGGCACCGCGCGACCCCGCCGCCGATCCGCGGGGTCCTCTGCCTCGCCGGCGTCGCGCACCTGGAGTGGGCCGTCGCCGCCGGGCTCGGGGACGGCGCCGTCGAGGCGTTCCTCGGCGCCGCGCCCGAGGACGACCCGGACGGCCGCTACGCCGTCGCCGACCCGGCGCGGCTGGTGCCGACCGGCGTCCCGACGATCTGCCTGCACGGCGGGCTGGACGAGCACGTGCCCGTGGACTGCGGCGCGGTGTACGCCGCGGCGGCTCGCGAGGCCGGCGACGCGACCGAGTTGCGGGTGCTCGAGTGGGAGGACCACTTCACGCTCGTGACGCCCGGATCGTCGGCCTGGCCGCACGTGCTGCAAGCCACGTCCGACCTGGTGGGTGCGGGCACCTAGAATCGAGTACGTGCCCCGAGGCGACGGCAAGCTCTCGACCGATCTTGACCCCTTCGAAAAAGGCCCGCAGGACGCGTGCGGTGTCTTCGGAGTCTGGGCCCCCGGCGAAGAGGTGGCGAAGCTCACCTACTTCGGTCTCTACGCCCTCCAGCACCGCGGCCAGGAGTCGGCCGGCATTGCGGTGGGCGACGGACAGTCGGTGGTCGTCTACAAGGACATGGGCCTCGTGCCCCAGGTCTTCGACGAGTCGACGCTCAACTCGCTGATCGGCCACATCGCGATCGGCCACACGCGTTACTCCACGACCGGCTCGCCGACGTGGGAGAACGCCCAGCCGACGTTCCGTTCGACGCCGACGGGCTCGGCCGCCGTCGCGCACAACGGCAACCTCACCAACACCGGTGACCTCGCCGAGCTGGTCGCGAACCAGTGCAACCTCGACCGCGAGCGCGTCCGCCGCCAGGGCGGTCAGGCGGCGTCGTCGGACACCGACCTCGTCACCGAGCTCCTCGCCTCGCACCCGAGCCGGTCGCTCGAGGCCGCGGCCATGGACCTGCTGCCGCAGCTGCGCGGCGCGTTCTCGTTCGTGTTCATGGACGAGTCGACGCTCTACGCCGCCCGCGACCCGCAGGGCATCCGCCCGCTGGTGCTCGGCCGCCTCGAGCGGGGCTGGGTCGTCGCGTCCGAGACCGCCGCGCTGGACATCGTCGGCGCCGCGCGGGTCCGCGAGATCGAGCCGGGCGAGCTGATCGCGATCGACGAGGCCGGCCTGCGCAGCCAGCACTTCGCCCAGGCCGACCCCAAGGGCTGCGTCTTCGAGTACGTCTACCTGGCCCGTCCCGACACCGAGATCGCGGGCCGCAACGTCAACGCCTCGCGCCTGGAGATGGGTCGCCAGCTGGCCCGGGAGGCCCCCGTCGAGGCCGACCTGGTCATCGCGACGCCCGAGTCCGGCACCCCCGCCGCGATCGGCTTCGCGCAGGAGAGCGGCATCCCCTACGGCCAGGGGCTCGTGAAGAACTCCTACGTGGGGCGCACGTTCATCCAGCCCTCGCAGACGATCCGTCAGCTGGGTATCCGGCTCAAGCTCAACCCGCTGCGCGAGGTCATCGAGGGCAAGCGCCTCGTTGTCGTCGACGACTCGATCGTGCGCGGCAACACCCAGCGCGCGCTCGTGCGGATGCTCCGCGAGGCCGGCGCCCGCGAGGTGCACATCCGCATCTCGTCCCCGCCGGTGAAGTGGCCGTGCTTCTACGGCATCGACTTCGCCACCCGCGCGGAGCTGATCGCCAACGGCCTCTCGACCGAGGAGATCTGCGCCTCGGTCGGCGCCGACTCGCTCGCCTACATCTCCCTCGACGGGCTCTACGCCGCGACCACCATCGCGCCGGAGCGCCTGTGCTCGGCCTGCTTCACCGGTCAGTACCCGGTCGAGCTGCCGGATCCCGAACTGCTCGGCAAGCACGTGCTGGAGACGGCCACCCCGGCCATCCAGACGCCGACGCACAGCATCACGACGACGTCCAACCCGTGAGCGAGGCACCCGTGAGCGAGCGGACCGGGGGCGCCACGTACGCGGCGGCCGGTGTCGACATCGAGGCCGGCGACCGCGCGGTCGAGCTGATGAAGGCCTCCGTGGCCCGCGCCGGCCGGCCCGAGGTCTTCGGCGGGCTCGGCGGGTTCGCCGGCCTGTTTCGGGCCGACGCGCTCAAGAACATGACCGCGCCGCTGCTCGCCAGCGCCACCGACGGCGTCGGCACGAAGGTCGCGATCGCGCAGCGGATGGACGTCCACGACACCGTGGGCATCGACCTGGTCGCGATGGTCATGGACGACCTCGTCGTCTGCGGCGCCGAGCCGCTGTTCATGACCGACTACATCGCCTGCGGCAAGGTCGTCCCGGAGCGGATCGCCGCGATCGTCTCCGGCATCGCCGAGGGCTGCCGCCGCGCCGGCTGCGCGCTGGTCGGCGGCGAGACCGCGGAGCACCCCGGCCTGCTCGGGCCCGACGAGTACGACATCGCCGGCGCCGGCACGGGCGTCGTCGACGAGCCGGACCTGATCGGTGCCGACCGCGTCCGCGCCGGGGACGTCGTCATCGCCATGGCCGCGTCGGGCCTGCACTCCAACGGGTACTCGCTCGCCCGCCACGTCTTTTTCGCGACCGCCGGCTGGGACGTCCACCGCGACGTCCCGGAGCTCGGCCGGACGCTCGGCGAGGAGCTGCTCGAGCCGACCCGGATCTACTCGCTCGACTGCCTGGACCTGCTCCGCGGCTCCGCCGCGGGCCCGAAGCTCGAGGTCCACGCGCTGTGCCACGTCACCGGCGGCGGGCTCGCGGCGAACCTGGAGCGGGTGCTCCCGGCGAGCGTCGACGCCGCGCTCGACCGCACGACCTGGACCCCGCCGGCGATCTTCGCCCTGATCGGCGAGCTCGGCGGCGTCGCCCAGCTCGAGCTGGAGCGCACGCTGAACATGGGCGTCGGCATGGTCGCCGTCGTCGCGCCGACGGACGCCGACGCCGTGCTCGCCCGCCTGGCGGCGCGCGGGCTCCCGGCGTGGGTGCTCGGCGAGATCACGCCCGGGACCGGTCGGGCGACCCTGCACGGGTCGCACGGGCCCTAGGACGGTCCGCGGGGGACCGGGACAGACCCGGGGACGGACCTAGCGGTCGTCGTCCTCGTCCGGGTCGACGTACGCGGCGTAGGGGTCGTCCTCGTCGTCCGCGACGGCGTCGTTCTCCTGGGCGTTGCCGCTGCCCACGAGTTCGGCACGCAGCCGCTCGAGGTCCGTCCCGCCGGTGCTGTACTTCAGCTCGCGGGCGACCTTCGTCTGCTTGGCCTTGGCTCGGCCGCGCCCCATGGCTCGACCCCCTCTGTGCAGGGGCTAAGGCCCCGTGCGGCGCGTCAGTTCTTGGCTCGATTCCGGTGCCCACGGTACCTGGTGGAACCGCCGCGCGACACGGCGACCCGGTCACGTCCCCGGAAGCAGGATCCCCCGCAGGCGTCCGACGGAGCGCATCCGCGCCTCGGCCAGGCGGTCCGCGGCCACCGCAGGCGGCACACCCTCGGCCTCGGCCAGGGCGAACACGCGCTTCGTGGTGTCGTAGATCGCACCGGCGCGGGCCTTCGCGCGCTCGAAGTTGAAGCCGTCGAGCTCGTCCGCGACCTGGATGACGCCCCCGGCGTTGACCAGGTAGTCCGGGGCGTAGAGCACCCCGCGGTCCTGCAGGGCCTTCTCGACGCCGGGGTGCGCGAGCTGGTTGTTGGCCCCGCCGCAGACGACGCGGGCGCTCAGGGCCGGGACGGTCTCGTCGTTCAGCGCCCCGCCGAGGGCGCAGGGGGCGTAGACGTCCAGGTCGGAGCGGATGAGCGTGTCGGTGTCGGCGACGATCCGGACCTCCGGGTGGTCGGCCTGGACGCGGGCCAGCGCCGCGCCGGACACGTCCGTGACCAGGATGTCCGCGCCCTCGGCCGCCAGGTGGTCGACCAGGTGCCGGCCGACCTTGCCGACGCCGGCGACGCCGACGCGCCGGCCGCCGAGGCTCGGGTCGCCCCACGCGTGCTCCGCGCAGGCGCGCATGGCCTGGTAGACGCCCCAGGCGGTCAGGATCGAGGAGTCGCCGGCGCCGCCGTGCTCGGGGGAGCGGCCGGTCGCGAAGCGACACTCCCGGGCGACCAGGTCCATGTCCGGCGGGTAGGTGCCGACGTCGCAGGCGGTGACGTACCGCCCGCCGAGGGAGGCCACGAAACGCCCGTACGCGCGGAGCAGGGCCTCGGACTTGTCCCGGGTCGGGTCGCCGAGGATGACGGCCTTGCCGCCGCCGTGGTCGAGGCCGGCCAGCGCGTTCTTGTAGGCCATCGCCCGGGACAGGTTCAGCACGTCCGCCAGCGCGGCCTCGGTGCTCGGGTACGGGAAGAACCGCGTCCCGCCGAGGGCGGGCCCCAGTGAGGTGGAGTAGATCGCGACAATCGCGGCCAGCCCGCTGTCCGGGTCCTGGCAGAAAACGACCTGCTCGTGCCCGGTGTCCGGATGTCCGAGCCCGCTGAACAACCCCGTGCCCAATCCCGAGCTCGGAGTTTCCTTCACGGCCGGAACCTTCCTCTGAGGCGCCTTTGCGCCGTTCAGGGTACGGCCGGAGCGGTGAATGCGGCGGCCGGTTTCCCCACCTCGGGCGCGGCGATTTGGACGGCTTCTTCAGTCCCTGCCCGCGTTGTCTCCACCGGATGGCGCAAAAGAAATAATTGACCATTCGTTGGTGAGTGGTCCCGACTACGGCCATGCTGGTTGACCAGCGACATACCAAAGGTAATCTCTGATCAGGCACATCAGCGCGCAGGCCGGGTCCTACCGGATAGGGCTGCAGAAGGCGTGCCGACGATCGGAAAAAGGCATCGTCCGTTCGGTTGACCTGGTCCCTGGCCGGTCGGCTTGCTCCAAAATGATCCGGTAGGACCATTACGGACATCCGGCCCCTAGGGCACCATCGTTGTACGAGACGGCACCAAGGCCGCTCGACTAGGAGGAGCCCGCCATGAACGCACGTACCCCGGAGACCGAGGCCCTGCTCACGCCGGCTGAGGTGGCCACCATGTTCCGCGTCGACCCGAAGACGGTCACGCGTTGGGCCAAGGCCGGCAAGCTCACCTCGATCCGCACGCTCGGCGGGCACCGCCGGTACCGCGAGTCCGAGGTTCGCCAGCTGCTGCAGGGGACCATTCCCCAGCAGTCCAGCCGCCTGGACAACTGAGCACCACCGACGCGCCGCGGCGTGCGGTGTTGGTCCCTCCCCGACACCGCTCCGCCGCAGACCACCGGTAGTCGCCGCCGCGACTCCGAGGTCGACAACAGAATTCAGCCGAACGGCCGAAGGCCCGGAACCCGTCCGAGTGACGGAGTTACCGGGCCTTCAGCGTTAAAGACCGCCCGAGAACCGCGCGCACCGCAGTGGGGGTGTCACCCTTTCCGGCGCCGGAAAGGGTGACACCCCCACTGGTACGGCTGTTACTCGCTGTCGGACTTGCAGGCCGCCTTGGGCGTGTCCGGCGGCGGTTCGGGCTTCTCGAGCAGCGCGTCGAACTTCTGGCCCATGACGAAGTCGACCTCCGGGCCGGGCCGGCGGTCCTTCACGAGCACCATGCCGGGCTGCCAGGAGCGCAGCGCACGGATGATGTTGGTCGTCTCGGCGGCCGCGCCGTAGCGGACCTCGCCGGTGCCGCGGATCTTCCGGCCGATCGGGTCGTTGGCAACCTCGCCGATCTGGAAGCCCTTTTCCTCCAGCTGGGTCTTGATCGTCGCGGCGAGACCGCCGAGGCCCGTGCCGTTGTAGACGTTGACGGTGACCGGGTCCGGGCGCGGGGCGACGTACTCGCCGCGCTCGCACTTGGTCCGCCAGTCGCCGTTGGGGTTCACGCCGAAGGTCCAGGCCCCGATGCCGAGCACGGTGCAGCTCGCGAGCACGATCGACACGTTCCGCACGCGTTTGCGGGTGTTGACCGGCCGGAACCGCGGAACACTGCTGCTCCCCGGCGGTCGAAACACGTTCACGGTTCTCCCCTGACCTGATGTCCCCGAGCGAGGGTGGAACCCGCCCCCGCGGTATTGATCATCCGGCCCGGACGGGCGGGCTGACCAGCTCCTTGGCCCAGGCTAGGTCAACCGTTGCCCCCACATCGGGGAGTCATGAAATCGAGATCACCCGAACGGAGCGACGGAGTTTCAGTCGTCGCCGAGTTCGAGGATTCGGGCGTGGACGACGGTGCGCTGCCGCAGTGCCGCGCGAACCGCGCGGTGCAGCCCGTCCTCCAGGTAGAGCTCGCCGCGCCATTCCACGACGTGGGCGAACAGATCGCCGTAGAACGTCGAGTCCTCGGAGAGCAGGGTGGCCAGGTCGAGCTGACTCTTGGTGGTGATCAGCTGGTCGAGACGCACGGCACGCGGGGGGACGACTGACCACGCCCGCTGGCTGGTGCCGTGGTCGGGATAGGGACGACCCTCACCGACGCGCTTGAAAATCACGCGCCTGACCCTATACGCGCTCCCCGTGCGGTTCATGGGAACCGTTGGCCGGAGCGGTGGCCGTGGCCTCGCCGCAGGCCTGGGGCAGGCCGGGGATCTCGACGGTGCCGTCGATCCGGAGCAGTGCGGCCTTCGCGATCTCGGTCATGGTCTCGAGCTGATCCGGGGTCAGGGCGTCGAGGAACAGCCGGCGGACGGCGGCGACGTGGGGTGGGGCGGCCGCCTCGATCGCCCGGCGACCGGCGGCCGTGACGCCGACGATCTGGCCGCGGCCGTCCTCGGCGCACTCGGTCCGCTCGATCAGGCCGCGCTTCTCCATCCGGGCGAGCTGGTGGGACAGGCGGCTCTTCTCCCACTGCAGCGCCTCGGCGAGGGAGAAGGCGCGGGTGCGCCCGGCGCAGGTGTCGGTCAGCGCGACGAGGACGGAGAAGTCGGCCATCGAGAGCTCGGAGTTGGCGGCCATCTCGCGGGCCAGCTGGGCGTTCAGCCGGGTCCACATCGCGATCATCGCGCGCCAGGCCACCTGCTCACGGTCGGTGAGCCAGTGGGTCTCGTCGGCAGTGGGCTGCGTCACGGAATCATTCTGCCACGGCGGTAGTTGACATGTCATCGACCTACTCCTTAGAGTCGTTGATACATCAACCACTTCGCCCGACAGGAGCTTCCCATGACCACCACCGTTTCTCAGCTGACCGGCGACTACACCCTCGACACCACGCACACGCGCCTCGGCTTCGTGGCCCGGCACGCGATGGTGACCAAGGTCCGCGGCGCCTTCACCGAGTTCACCGGCACCGCCCACCTGGACGCCGAGGACCCGACCCGCAGCTCCGCCTCGCTGACGATCCAGGTGGCCAGCGTCGACACCGGCAACGACCAGCGCGACGAGCACCTGCGCACCAACGACTTCTTCGACGCCGCGACCTACCCGGAGATCACCTTCGTCTCCACCTCGGCCGAGTCGCTCGGCGACGACCAGTACCGCCTGATCGGCGACCTCACCATCAAGGGCGTCACCAAGCAGGTCGCGGTGGACTTCGAGTACACCGGCCTGGCTGTCGACCCGTGGGGCAACACCCGCGTCGGCTTCGAGGGCAAGGCCGTCATCAACCGCAAGGACTGGGGCGTCAACTTCAACGCCGCGCTCGAGGCCGGCGGTGTCCTGGTCTCCGAGAAGATCACGCTCGAGTTCGACGTCTCCGCCGTCAAGAACGCCTGAGCGCACGACACGACCAGCAGGTCCCGAACGTACGAGGGAGGATGAGCTCCATGAGCACGCTGCTGCAGCCGAAGCTCGAGGTCCGGCGCGCGGAGGACCGCGCGAAGACCGACATCGGCTGGCTGGACTCGAAGCACTCCTTCTCTTTCGGCCACCACTGGGACCCGACCAACGTCCACCACGGCCTGCTGCTGGTGAACAACGACGACATCGTGACGCCGGGGATGGGGTTCGAGACGCATCCCCACCGGGACATGGAGATCGTCACCTGGGTCCTGACCGGGTCGCTGGTCCACCAGGACTCGACCGGCCACTCCGGGGTCATCTACCCCGGGCTGGCGCAGCGGATGAGTGCGGGAACCGGAATCCTGCACTCGGAGAAGAACGACTCGTGGCGCCTGGGCGGCGAGCAGCACGACGAGCCGGTCCACTTCGTCCAGATGTGGGTCGTGCCCGACGAGAACGGCGTGGAACCGGGGTACGAACAGCTCGAGATCGACGGTGAGCTGCTCTCCGGCGGACTGATCCCGGTGGCGTCCGGCATGCCGCAGCACGCCGACGCGGCCGCGATCCGGATCCGCAACCGCTACGCCGCGCTGCATGCCGCCCGGCTCGCGCCCGGGCAGAGCGTGACGCTGCCCGAGGCCCCGTACCTGCACCTGTTCGTGCCCCGCGGCTCGGTCGAGCTCGAGGGCGCCGGGGTGCTCGCGCCGGGCGACGCCGTCCGGTTCACCGCCACCGGTGGACAGCGCGTCACCGCGGGGACGGAGCCGGCCGAGATCCTCGTCTGGGAGATGCACGCCACGCTGGCGAGCTGATCTCCGGGCACGATCCCGCTACCACGCAACAGTTCTGACGACACGTCATGTATGAGACGTCGATGCTGGGGGACCGCCATGTCTGCAACACCGACCGTGACGCGTGCGCCCCTGCCGGACCGGCAGGCGGACACGCAGGCTCGCCTGCACCCACTGCTCGCCGGGCGATGGAGCCCGCGCGGGTTCGATCCCGCGCACGAGGTCTCCGACGGCGACCTGCACGCGCTGCTGGAGGCCGCCCGCTGGGCGCCGTCGGCCGCGAACGCCCAGCCGTGGCGCTTCCTGGTGGGCCGCCGGGGCGAGCAGACCTTCGACGCGATCGTCGAGCTGCTCAATCCCGGTAACCAGGCCTGGGCCCCGCGGGCCTCGCTGTTGATCGTGGCGGTCGCCGACACCGCACCGGCGAGCACGGCCCCGTGGGCCGTGTACGACACCGGGCAGGCCGTGGCCCACCTGTCGGTCCAGGCCGAGGAGCTTGGGCTGGCGGTGCATCAGATGGGCGGGTTCGACGCCGACGGCGTCGTGGCCCGCTTCGGGCTGGCGCCGGAGCTGCGCCCGATCTCGGTCGTGGCGATCGGGCAGCTCGACCCCGAGGCCGACCTCCCGGAGCCCTACGCGGCGCGGGAGCGCGCCCCGCGGGAGCGGCGGCCGCTGAGCGAGTTGCTGCTCGCCGGCTGAGCCGGGGCGCGCAGGAGCAGCGCCACCACCACCGCGCCGACGGAGAAGATCGCGCACGCCCACCAGAACGCGACGACGTAGGAGTGGGCCGCGGCGTCGGCGAGGGCGAACGGCGTCGACTCGCGGCCGGCGAGCCGGTCCTCGGCGGCGTCGGCCGCGATCGTCGACAGCAGCGCGATGCCGATCGACCCACCCACCTGCTGCATGGTGTTGACCAGGGCCGAGGCGACGCCGGCGTCCCGCGGGTGCACGCGGGACACGGCGCCCTGGATCGTCGGCGAGAAGATCAGGCCCAGGCCCATGCCCAGGACGAGGAAGCCGGGCAGCACCTCGGTCGCGTAGTCGCCGTGGGCGTCGATCGTCGTCCAGTCGCTCATCGCGAGCGCGGCGACCGCCATGCCGAGCGGGATCAGGACGCGCGCCCCCATCCGGGGCAGCAGCACCAGGTTGGTCAGCTGGGAGAAGACCACGATCATCGCGACCATCGGCAGGAACGCGCAGCCGGTGCGGATCGCCGAGTACCCCATGACCGTCTGCAGGTAGTAGGTCAGGAACAGGAACACGGCGAACATCCCCGAGCCCGTGATGAGCATCGCGAGGAACGCGCCGGCGCGGTCACGATCGGCCACGATCGACGGCGGCAGCAGGGGATGGCGGCCCTGGCGCGCGAACGTGCGCTGCAGCGCGACGAAGCTCGTCAACAGGGCGGAGGACGCGACCAGGGAGAAGACGGTGAGGTCGTCCGACCAGCCGTCGGTCTCCGCGCGGGAGAGCCCGAACACGAGCGCGAACAGACCGGTCGAGGCGGTCAGGGTGCCGATCAGGTCGAGCTTCGGCCGCGGCCCGCGCGGGATCCTCGGCAGCAGCAGGACCGCCCCGAGGAACGCGACGGCGGCGAAGGCGATGTTGACGTAGAGCGCCCAGCGCCAGGACGCGTAGGTCGTCAGGCTCCCGCCCAGCAGCAGTCCGACGGCCCCGCCGGTGCCGGCCAGAGCCCCGAAGATCGCGAAGGCCTTCGCCCGCTCGCGCGGGTCGGTGAACGTGGTGGTCAGCAGACTGAGGGCCGCCGGTGCGAGGAGGGCCGCGAAGACGCCCTGGCCGACGCGGGCGCTCACGAGCGTCGCGAAGTTCTGGGCGGCGCCCCCGATCGCCGACGCGGTCGCGAAGCCGACCAGGCCGAGCAGGAACGTCGCCCGCCGGCCGATCAGATCGCTGACCCGGCCGCCGAGAAGGAGCAGGCTGCCGAAGGCGAGGGCGTAGGCGGTGACGACCCACTGGCGGTCGGAGTCGGAGATGCCGAGCGCGGCCTGGGCCGACGGCAGGGCGACGTTCATGATCGTCGCGTCGAGCACGACCATCAGCTGCGCGATCCCCAGGACCGACATGACGAGCCACCGGCGCGACGGCGCCGGTGGCTCGGTCGGTGGTGCAGGTTCCTGCGGCGCGGACGCGGGCCGCGGGGTCGGGATCGTCACCTCACCATGGTGTCAGTGCGCCACCACCGGCTCGGCCCCTTCGGCCGCTTCCGGCAGACGGCCCGAGCGGAGCAGCAGGCCCACCAGCACCGCGCCGACGGCGAAGATCGCGGTCGCCCACCAGAAGGTCGTCACGTAGGACTCGACCATCGCGGACCGGGCGTCCTCACCCTTCGCCAGGTGCGAGGTGAGCGCGTCGCCGGCCACCGTGCCCAGCAGGGCCAGGCCCACCGAGCCACCGACCTGCTGCGCCGTGTTGACGATCGCGGAGGCGACGCCGGAGTCCCGCGTCTCGATGCCCGTGATCGCGGCCTGCATGGCCGGGGCGAAGATCAGGCCGATGCCCATGCCCATCACGATCAGGCCCGGCAGGACCTGCGTCGCGTAGTCGCCCTCGACGGTGATGACGGTGAAGTCGCTCATGCCGAGCGCGGCGACCGCCATGCCGAGCGTGACCAGGACCCGTGGGCCCATGCGGCGTAGCAGCACGATGTTCGCGATCTGCGCCATGGTGATCAGCGCGACCACCATCGGCAGGAAGGCGACGCCGGTGCGGATGGCCGAGAAGCCCAGAACCGCCTGCAGGTAGTACGTCAGGTACAGGAACACCGCGAACATCCCGGCGCCCGAGATCAGCACGGCGAGGTACGCGCCGGACCGGGTGCGGTCGGCGAGGACGCGCATCGGGAGCAGCGGGTCCGAGACTCGGGTCTGCAGGACCACGAAGAGCACGAGCAGTACGGCCGCGGCCGCGAGGGAGGAGATCGTGACGCCGTTGCTCCAGCCGTCGGTCTCGGCGTGCGAGAACCCGTAGACCAGCGCGAACAGGCCGGCGGAGATCGTCAGTGTGCCCGGCAGGTCGAGGCGCACCTGGCCGCTGCGCTGCATGCGGGGGAGCAGGACGGCGGTGCCGACGATCGCCACGGCCGCGAAGACCAGGTTGATGTACAGCGCCCAGCGCCACGAGGCGTAGGTGGTCAGGGCACCACCGAGCAGCAGCCCGATCGCGCCGCCGGTGCCGGCGAGGGCACCGAAGACGCCGAAGGCCTTGGCCCGTTCCTTCGGGTCGGTGAAGGTCGTCGTGAGCAGGCTCAGGCAGGCGGGCGCCAGCAGCGCGCCGAACACGCCCTGCAGCGCGCGGGCGGTCACGAGCACCTCGAAGTTCTGTGCCGCGCCGCCGAGCGCGGACGCGGCCGCGAAGCCGACCAGCCCGACGAGAAGCGTCGCGCGCCGGCCGAACAGGTCCGAGAGCCGGCCGCCGAGCGGCAGCAGGCTGCCGAACGCGAGCGCGTACGCGGTGACGACCCACTGCCGGTCGCTGTCGGAGAACGCGAGCGCGTTCTGCGCGGCCGGGAGCGCGACGTTCATGATCGTCGCGTCGAGGACGACCATCAGCTGCGCGATGCCGAGGACGCCGAGCACCAGCCAGCGGTGCCGGTGAGCCCGCGCGGCGGCGCTCTCCTGCTCGACCCCGTCGGCGGGTGCGACCTGGTGCGGGATCTCCGGGTGCGCCTGGCCCGGACGGGCGGCGTCGTCCGGCCGCGAGGCCGGAACCGTGGTGGCGGACATGGGCGGTGCCTCCGTGCTCTAACCGGAGGACTGTCCTCCGCTTGCCCTGAGACGGTAGCAACGAAGCGGAGGTTCCACCTCCGGTTATTTGATAACGTGAATCACATGACCGCCCCCGAGAAACCGCTGCGTGCGGACGCCGCGCGCAACCGGGAGCGGATCCTCGCCGCGGCCGAGGAGGTCTTCGCGGCGCGCGGTCTCGAGGCGACGCTCGACGACATTGCCGCGCACGCCGGGCTCGGGGTGGGGACCGTCTACCGCCGGTTCGAGAATCGCGAGGCGCTCGTCGACGCGCTCTTCGAGGAACGACTGCGGGACGTCGCCGCACTGGCGGCCCGGGCCCGCGAGGAGGCCGACTCCTGGCAGGGGCTCCGCCGGTTGCTGGAGAGCCTCGGTGAGGTGGTGGCGCGGGATCAGGGCCTGTTCGAGGTCCTGATCGGCCGACCCGGCGGCCGCGAGGAGGTGCGGGAGACGATGCTGCCGATCGTCACCGCCGTCTTCGAGCGGGCTCAGGCCGACGGGCACCTGCGCGCCGACGCCGCGCCGACCGACTTCCCGATGCTCCTGCGCATGCTCGGCGGCATCGCCGAGGCCAGTCGCGAGGTGCGCCCGGACGTGTGGCGCCGGTACCTCGAGTTGCTCCTCGACGGCCTCCGCGCCGAGCGATCGGATGTGACGTCGTTCACGGTTCCGCCGCTCGTTCCTGCGGAGATCGACAGCATCAACGAGGCCGGACGCACCTCCCGGCGCTGACCACTCTGGCCCGTAAGCCAAGATGGAGGGTCTTCCTGGGGAGGAAAACGCCATGGCGGAACAGCCTTTCGAGCTCACGTCCGGACCGGACGGCTGGACCGCCCATGTACGCGTCCGTGGTCACGCGGTGCTCCAGTTGCCCCTGCTGAACCGCGGTACGGCCTTCTCCGACGCCGAGCGCCGCGCCCTCGGGCTCACCGGTCTGCTGCCGCAGCGGTCGATCGACATCTCGAAGCAGGCGCGCCGGATCTACGCCCAGTACCTGCGGCAGCCGACCCCGCTGGACAAGCACGTCTTCCTCACGAACCTGCGCGACCGCAACGAGGTCCTGTTCTACCGCGTGCTCGCGGACAACCTCGACGAGATGCTCCCGATCGTCTACACCCCGACGATCGGTGAGGCGATCGAGCGGTTCAGCCACGAGTTCCGCCGTCCTCGCGGCCTCTACCTGTCGGTGAACAACATCGACGAGGTCCCGCAGGCGTTCGCGAACCTGAACCTCGATCCCGACGACGTCGACCTGATCGTCGCCACCGACGGCGAGGGCATCCTTGGCATCGGCGACTGGGGCGTCGGCGGCGCGCAGATCGCGGTCGGCAAGCTCGCGGTCTACACCGCGGCCGCCGGCATCCACCCGGCTCGCGTCGTGCCGGTGATGCTCGACGCCGGCACTGACAACCTCGAGCTCCTCAACGACGAGCTCTACCTCGGCAACCGGCACGCCCGCGTGCGCGACGAGCGTTACGACGCCCTGCTCGACGCCTTCGTCGACGCGGCCGGGCAGTACTTCCCGCACGCGATGCTGCACTGGGAGGACCTCGGGGCCTCCAACGCGCGGCGCGTGCTGAACAAGTACCGCGACACCTGCTGCACGTTCAACGACGACATGCAGGGCACGGCCGCGGTGGTCGTCGCGGCCGCCATCGCCGCCCTGCGTGAGTCCGGGACGCGGATGCGCGACCACACCGTCGTCATCCATGGCGCCGGCACCGCGGGCATCGGCATCGCGGACATGATGCGCGACATCATGATCGCCGAGGGTCTCTCGCCCGCGGAGGCGACCGCCCGCTTCTACGCGATCGGCAGCAAGGGCCTGATCTCGGACGACCAGGCCGCGCTGATCCGTGACTTCCAGGTCCCGTACGCCCGTCCCGCGGCCGAGGTCGCCGGCTGGGCGCCCGAGGGTCAGGTCGCCAAGCTCGCGGACGTCGTCCGCGAGGTGCACCCGACGATGCTGATCGGGACCTCGGCGCAGCCGGCCTCGTTCACCGAGTCGCTGGTCCGTGAGATGGCCGCGCACTGCGAACGTCCGGTGATCATGCCGCTGTCGAACCCCACCTCGAAGGTCGAGGCGCTGCCCTCGGACCTGCTCGAATGGACCGACGGGCGTGCGCTGATCGCGACCGGCAGCCCCTTCGCGCCGGTCGAGTACAAGGGCCGCCGGTACTCGATCGCGCAGGCGAACAACGCGCTGGTGTTCCCGGGCCTCGGCCTCGGCGTCGCCATCGCGCGGGCGAAGCGGGTCAGTGACGGCATGCTTCTCGCCGCCGCCGAGGCCGTCGCGAAGATCGCCGCCGGCACGGGCCCGGGTGCTCCGCTCCTGCCCCCCGTCGACTCCCTCCGCAAGGTCTCCGCCGCCGTCGCGATCGCCGTCGCCCAGGCCGCGGAGAAGGAGGGCCTCGCCCAGGCCGACCTCTCCGACCTCGTCCAGCTCGTCCACCAGAGTATGTGGCGGCCGGACTACCCCACGATCGTCGCGGTCTGACGATTCGTCAGCTCTCCTGCTCGCTCGGGAGAGTTCAGTCCGTCTCGGCGATCGCGGCGGAGAACTGCGCGTTGTAGAGCCGGGCGTAGGGGCCGTTCGCAGCGAGCAGGGACTTGTGGTTGCCCTGTTCCACGATCCGCCCGTCCTCCAGCACGAGGATGACGTCGGCGTCGCGAATCGTCGAGAGGCGGTGGGCGATGACGAAGCACGTCCGGCCCTGGGCGAGGGTCGAGGTCCCGCGCTGGATCAGCAGTTCGGTGCGGGTGTCGACGAAGCTCGTCGCCTCGTCGAGCACGAGGATCGGCGGGTCCGCGAGGAACGCGCGGGCGATCGTCACCAGTTGACGTTCCCCGGCGGAGAGGTCGGAGCCGGCGGCGTCCAGCACCGTGTCGTAGCCGTCGGGCAGCGTCCGGACCAGGTGGTCGACGTGCGTTGCCCTCGCCGCGGCGACGACCTCCGCGCGGCCGACGCCTGGCCGGCCGTAAGCAATGTTGTCCGCGACGGTCCCGCCGAAGAGCCAGGTGTCCTGCAGGACCATGCCGATGTCGGCGCGCACCTGGGGCCGCGGCATCGTCGCGACGTCGACGCCGTCGATCGTGATGCGGCCGGCGTCGAGGTCGTAGAACCGCAGCAGCAGGTTGACCAGGGTCGTCTTGCCCGCGCCCGTCGGGCCGACAATCGCGACCGTCGCGCCGGCCGGCACCGAGAGCGAGAGGTTCTCGATGAGCGGCCGGTCCGCCTCGTAGCGGAACGAGACGTTCTCGAACTCGACCGCCCCGCGGATCCGTCCCTCGCGGGGGACCGGCGCCGGCTCCGGGCTCTGTTCCTCGGCGTCGAGGAGGTCGAAGACGCGCTCCGCCGACGCGATGCCCGACTGCAGCAGGTTCGCCATCGACGCCGCCTGCGTGACCGGCATCGAGAACTGCCGCGTGTACTGGATGAACGCCTGCACCTCGCCGAGCGAGAGCGACCCGCTCGCCACGCGCAGGCCCCCGACGACCGCGACCACGACGTAGGTCAGGTTGCCGACCAGCTGCATCGTCGGGCCGATGATCCCGGAGATGAACTGGGCGCGGAACGAGCTGGCGTAGAGCTCGTCGTTGTGGCGGTCGAAGATCTCCGCCGACTCCGGGCCGCGGCCGAACGCGCGGACCAGCGCGTGCCCGGTGTACATCTCCTCGACGTGCGCGTTCAGGCGCCCGGTCGTCGACCACTGCTTCACGAACTGCGGCTGTGAGCGCTTGCCGATCGCCTTCGTGATGCGGATCGACAGCGGGACGCTGATCAGCACGATGACGGCGAGCAGCGGCGAGATCCAGAACATCATCGCGAGGACGCCGAGGATCGTGATCAGCGCGGTGAGCAACTGGCTCAACGACTGCTGCAGCGTCTGCGCGATGTTGTCGAGGTCGTTGGTGGTGCGGGAGAGGATCTCCCCGCGCGGGTGGGTGTCGAAGTACCGCAGCGGCAGGCGGTCGAGCTTGGCCTGCGCGTCCTGGCGGAGCCGGTAGACGAGGCGCTGGACGACCGTCGCCGCGAGCCGGCCCTGCACGAGGGAGAACATCGCGCCGAACGCGTACACCGCGAACGCGATCAGCAGCACGTGGCCGAGCCGGGTGAAGTCGACGCCCTCGCCCGGTGTGGCGTCCACGTTCCGCACGAGGTCGGCCAGCTCGCTGCGGCCGGACTGCTCCAGTTCGGCAATGACCTGATCGTTCGTCAGATTGGGCGGCAGGTCACGGGTGACGACGCCGCCGACGATGACGTCCGTCGCCTTCCCGAGCAGGTAGGGGCCGAGGACGCTGAGCGTGACCGACAGCAGGCCGCACAGAACGGCGATCACGACCAGCAGCCGCTCGGGCCGCATCAGCCGCAGCAGACGCAGCGAGGACGCCTTGAAGTGCAGCGACTTCTCGGTCGGCATCGCGAGGAGCATCGCCGTCGCCTGTGGACCGCCGCCGACGGGCCGGGCGCCGGGCGGGGCCGGACCGCGGGCCGGGGCGGTCATCGGGCCGCCTCCGCCGCCGAGAGCTGAGAGAGCACGATCTCCTGGTAGGTCGGGTTCGACGCCATCAGCTCGTCGTGCGTACCGGTGCCGACGACGCGGCCGCCGTCGAGGACGACGATGGAGTCGGCTTTCCGGATCGTGCCGACCCGCTGGGCGACGATGAGCACCGTTGCGCCGGCGGTCCACGGGACCAGCGCGGCCCGCAGGGCGGCGTCGGTGCTGTTGTCGAGCGCGGAGAAGGCGTCGTCGAAGACGTAGAGGTCCGGCCGGGCGATCAGGGCGCGAGCGATCGCGAGGCGCTGGCGCTGGCCGCCGGACACGTTGGACCCGCCCTGCGCGATGGGGGAGTGCAGTCCCTCGGGCATCGCGCGGACGAACTCCGCGGCCTGTGCGACCTCGAGCGCTGCCCACATCTCGTCCTCGGTCGCACCGGGGCGGCCGAACTCAAGGTTGGTGGCGATCGTCCCCGAGAACAGGTACGGCCGCTGGGGCACGTACCCGATCGCGCGGGCCAGTGCCGCGGGGTCGAGCTGGCGGGCGTCCACGCCGCCGACACGGACGACGCCGGCGCTCGGGTCGATCAGGCGCGGGATCAGTGAGCACAACGTCGTCTTGCCGGATCCCGTGCCGCCGACGATCGCGGTGACGCTGCCGCGAGTCACCGTCAGATCCACGCCCCGCAGCACCGGGTCCTCCGCGCCGGGGAAGCGGAACTCGACGTCGCGCAGCTCGAGCGTGCCGGGAGTGGGCATCTCGGTGACGCCGTCGACCGGCGGGGCAACGGTGGGTTCGGTGTCGAGCACGTCGGTGATGCGTTCCGCGCAGACCTCGGCGCGTGGCATCTGCGAGAGCGTGAACGTGGCCATCATGACCGCGAACATGATCTGCATCAGGTAGGACAGGAACGCGGTCAGGGCGCCGAGCTGCATGCCGCCGTCGTCGATGCGGTGGCCGCCGAACCACAGGACGCCGACGCTGGCGGCGTTCACGACGAACAGCACGGTCGGGAACATCAGCGCGAACAGCCGGCCGCTCGAGAGCGCGACGTCGCGGAGGTCGGCGTTCGCGCGGGTGAAGCGCGCCGTCTCGTGCTCCTCGCGCACGAAGGCGCGGATGACGCGGACGCCCGTGATCTGCTCCCGCAGGATCCGGCTCACCTCGTCGATGCCGGACTGCATCTCGCGGAACAGCGGGTGCATCGCCCGGATCAGCAACGTGACCGCGACGACCAGGGCCGGCAGGACGATCAGGAAGACCGCGGACAACGGCACGTCCTGGTGCAGCGCGAGCGCGATGCCGCCGACGGCGGAGACCGGCGCCGGGACCGCCATCGTGAACGTGACCTGCAGGAAGCCCTGGACCTGTTGAGCGTCGTTCGTGGTCCGCGTGATCAACGACGGGGCGCCGAAGCGCGCGAGCTCCTCGCCGGAGAAGGACTGGACGCGATGGAACACGGCGGCGCGCAGGTCACGCCCGACCGCCATCGACACCTTCGCCCCGACGAACACGGCCGCGATCGCGGCCGCCACCTGCAGCGCGGTGAACACGAGCATGACGGCGCCGACCCGCAGGATGTGGCCGGTGTCGCCGCGGACGATGCCGTTGTCGATGAGGTCCGCGTTCAGCGTCGGCAGGTACAGCGCGGCCAGGGTCGACGCGAGCTGGAGAACGACCACCGCGAGGAGGAGCCGGCGGTAGGGGCGCAGGTGCTCCCGCAGCAGGGGGATCAGCACACGCGGCCCCGGGAGTCTTCGAAGCGCACCGCGACAGTCTGCCTTCCTCCCCCGACGGCCGCCCAGTGGGTTTCCCCGCCCGGGTGGCTCAGGCGATCGAGGGCGGCTCGGCGGCGGCGATCAGCGGCTCGCCGTCGTGCTCGGTGACGCGCAGGGGCAGGTTGCGCTCGGGGTCGATGACGTCGGCGGTGAGGACCGCGAGCGCGGCGACGTGGCCGGCGCCCGGGGCGAGGTCGGCGAGCTGGACGTCCTTGGGGTCCGGGCCGTCGGCCCAGTCGAGGAGCGCGGGCTCCTCCTCGGGGCCGGTGATCCGCACGTCGTCCGGCGGGACCGTGAGCCCGTGACCGGTTGCCTTGAGCAGCGCCTCGGTGCGGGCCCAGCCCAGCGCGGCGGGGTGCGGGCGGTCGTCGGTCATGACGACGACGTCCAGCCCGACCGGGACGCGAGCGATCGCGACGCCGACGCGCGCGCCCGCGTAGGCCAGCGAGTAGTGGTACAGCGGGTCGTCGAGGGTGTGGAAACCGGGCTTGCCGTGCCCCTCCGCGCCGCAGGTCCGGCAGGTCGCGCGCAACAGCAGGTCGTCGGTGTAGGCGTAGAGGTAGGCCGCGAGCACGAGCCGGGTCAGGATGTGCGCGGACGCGAACCGGTCGCGGTCGCCGGCCCGCGGCAGGGCCGCCAGCCGCGTCGACTCGATGGGGTCGAGCAGCGTCAACAGACCCGCCGACCGGGGGCGGGCGTGCGCCCACCAGACGGCGACCTCACCCTCGGGGAGGTGGAGGGGCTCCGGAGAGGTCACGGCACCCGAGCGTAGGCCTCCCGCCCGCCACAAGGGGTGACACCCTTTCTGGCGCCAGAAAGGGGTGTCACCCCTCCTGGGCGGCGTGATCGAGGGCGAACATCTCGCCGGCGGTGACGAACTCGTAGCCGAGCTCCTTGGCCCCGGCGAGGATGCCCGGGATCGCGGCCATGCCGACCTTGCGCCTGGCCAGGCCGGCGTCGTGGGCCAGGACGACCGTGCCGGGCCGCAGGTGCTCGAGGACGTAGGCGGTGTTGCCCGCACTGTCGAGCTCGCTCTCCAGCAGGCGCATGTCCCACAGGACGACCTTCTGGCCGCTCTGGGCGGCGTACTGCAACAGGTTGCCGTTGATGCGGCCCCAGGGCGGGCGGATCACCGCCGTGGGCGCGCCGGTGAGCTCCGCGACGAGATCGTCGGTGCGTTCCAGCTCGCGACGGCAGCCGTCGTACTCGCGCATGCTCAGGTCGGTGTGCCCCCAGGTGTGGTTGGCGATCTCGTGGCCCTCGTCGTGCTGGCGGCGGATCAGGTCGGGGAACCGGGCGGCGTTGCGGCCGACGACCGCGAAGGTGGCGCGCACGTCGGCGGCGCGCAGGTCGTCGAGCAGACGCGCGGTGTGCTCGGCGCCGGGGCCGTCGTCGAACGTCAGCGCGACGACCTTGCGCTCCGTCCGCGCCCGCCACATCACGCTGATGCTGGTCGCGCTGGAGAGCTGCGCGACCGTCGCGCCGTCGCCGCGCCGGCGCGCGGACGAGACCTCGTGGTAGCGCTCGGCGCCGACGGCGGTGCCGACCAGCGCGCCCGCGCCCACGGTTCCGGCCACGCCGACACCCGCCATGCGCAGGAAGGATCGACGGGACGCCTCGGCAGGGGTGTCCACGGGGTCCATGGTGGGACATGAATCGTCGCCGGGCGACCCGGACCCGCGGAATCGATCTTTCGGCCGAGGACGAACCGCCCACCTGTGAACAACGTGACGGTGCGGTGCGCCCCGCCTCGGGTGTTGGCTGAGCGCATGCACCGCGCGGAGATCCGGCCCCGCAGCCCGATCATCGGGCTGGCGGTGATCTGCGGCGCCCTCGCGATGGTCATGGGCTCGATGACCTCGCTGAACACGGCGCTGCCCGAGATCGGCCGGGCGACGGGCGCGACACAGGGCCAACTGACGTGGGTCATCGACTCCTACACGGTCGTCTTCGCGGGCCTGCTGCTGCCGTGCGGGGCGCTCGGCGATCGCTACGGCCGGCGCCGCGCGTTGATGGCGGGCCTGGTCGTCTTCTCGCTGGCGTGCCTGCTCGGCCCGCTCGGCGAGAACCCCAACGTCCTCATCGCCTCCCGCGCCCTCGCCGGCGTGGGTGCGGCGCTGGTGATGCCGGCGACGCTGTCGCTGATCACGACCACGATGCGCGGCGCCGCGCAGGAACGCGCGGTCGCGGTGTGGGTCACCACCGCGACGCTCGGTGGCGCGCTCGGCCTCGCGTTCGGCGGGCTGATCCTGGAGTTCGCGGACTGGCCGGCGATCCTCTACGTCTCCGCGGCGGCTGCGCTGCTCACGACACTCGCCGGTCCGCTGATCGACGAGTCCCGCGACGACGAGCGCCGCCGCTTCGACAGCTTCGGCGCGGTCACGAGCGCCGCGGCGATCGGTCTCGTGGTCTTCGGCATCAACGAGGCGCCCAGCCACGGCTGGGACTCGGCGGTGTTCCTCGGCTGCGTCGCGAGTGGCGTCGCGTGCGCCGTGCTGTTCGGCGTCAGCCAGGTGCGCCGCGCGCATCCGCTGCTCGACATCCGCATCTTCCGCTCCCGCCGCGTGCTGGCCGGCAGCGTCTCGCTCGTCGTCCTGTTCGCGATGCTGTTCGGGTTCTTCTTCCTCGTCGTGCAGTACCTGCAGCTGATCGAGGGGCGCTCGCCGTTGGACGCGGGGCTGATGCTGCTGCCGGCCGCGCTCACGATCCTGCCGTTCGCGCTCGCCGGACCGCCGCTCGTCGAGCGGTTCGGGCTCCGCGTGGTCTCGGTGGTCGGCTTCGTGCCGTTGACGACCGGGTTCCTGTTGTTGACGCAGCTGGAGAAGGGCGACACGGTCCTGTTCCAGACCGGGCTGCTGTCGATCGGCGCGACGCTCGGCCTGTGCGTCACCCCGGCGACCGTCGCGATCCTGCGCAGCGTCCCGGCCGCGAAGCAGGGCGTCGCGAGCGCCGTCAACGACGCCGTGCGCGAGGTCGGGGCCGCGATCGGGATCGCCGTCGCGGGATCGCTGCTCGCCACCGGCTACAGCCGCGAGCTCGGTCCGGCCGTGGAGGCCCTGCCCCCGCCGGCGCGGGAGGCCGCGGAGGCGTCATTGGCCGGCGCGCTGCAGGTCGGTGCGGAGCTCGGACCCGCCGCCGCACCGGCGGTGGCCGAGGCCCAGGCCGCGTTCCTCAGCGGGCTCCACGGCGCGATGCTCGCGTCCGCGATCGTCACCGTCGTCTGTGCCGCCGCCGTCGCTTTCATCGCGCCGGGTCGAGAGCGGTCCGCGGTGCCGCCGGGCGTGGACGTTCCATGAGCGATGGGGCCACCCGGCCCGGCGGTGGTGCTTATCTGCGCACTCGGTGGAGGTCGGCACGGGGGAGCGGCGTCGGAGTGGTGCCGATCTGCGCACTCGGTGGAGATGGGCACGGGACGCCGGGGCGGGAGGGCATGGCGATTGACACCGCCGGGCCCGGACGCGAATATTGAGATACTGCGTATCTTTAACCGAGGAGCGGGCGTGGCGAAGTCCTGGCGGTTCACCTCCGAGCAGGAGGACTTCGCCGAGGCGGTGCGGGCGTTCTGCCGCCGCGAGGTGGGGACCAAGGAGCAGCGGGACGCCTACACCCAGAACGGGTTGGAGTCCCACAGCCCGGAGCTGTATCGCAAGCTCGCGGCCACCGGGTACCTCGGCGTCTCGCTGCCGGAGGAGTTCGGGGGCAGCGGGGGCGGGCTGATCGAGCAGTTCCTGTTCTTCGAGGAGCTCTGGTACGGGATGGCCCCGGTGCACGGGGCGGGGACGTCGCACACGTGCGCCGGGATCTTCAAGCGCTTCGGGACCGACGCCCAGCGCAAGCGGGTCCTGAGTGCGATCACCGAGGGGACGCTCTACTCGATCAGCATCTCCGAGCCGGGCGCGGGATCGGACCTGTCCGGGATCGCCTGCAAGGCCGAGCCCGTCGACGGCGGTTACGTACTCAACGGGCAGAAGACGTGGTGCTCGGACGCGCACTTCGCCGACGTCATCCTCGTGACCGTCCGGACCGAGCGCGGCGACAACCCGCGCACGGGGCTGTCGATGCTCGAGGTGCCGGCGAACACCCCGGGCGTGGAGGTCCGGCCGATCTCGACGATGGGTGGCAAGGAGGTCAACGACATCTTCTTCACCGACGTCTTCGTCGGGGAGGACGCGCTGGTCGGGGAGCGTGGCGGTGCCTGGAACCAGCTGATGGCCGGCCTCAACGGCGAGCGGTTGGTGTGCGCGGCGCAGGGCATCGGCATGGCGCAGCGGACGTTCGACGACCTGCTGGCCTACGTCACCGTCCGGGCCCAGTTCGGCCAGAAGATCGGGACGTTCCAGGCCGTCCGGCACCGGATCGCGACGATGGCACTGGAGCTGGAGGCCGCCCGCAGCCTCGCCTACGACACCGTCTACCGCGCGCACCACAACCTGGGTGAACCGCAGGACCTGGTCCGTCTCACCTCGATGGCCAAGGTCAAGGTGACCGAGACGGCGAAGGCGCTCGCGCTCGAAGGCGTCCAGCTCATGGGCGGGTACGGGTACGCCACCGAGTACGAGATGGAACGTCACCTGCGTGACGCCATCTCCCCGACGATCTACGCGGGCACCAACGAGATCCAGCGGGAGATCATCGCCTCCACCTACGGGTTGCGCTGACCGCCGGGGTCAGCGGAACGCGCCGACGAACGACGGGGTGACGCCGGGAAACACGGTCCCGAGCTGACTGGTTGTCAGGCCGGCTCGCTTCACGAGGTACTCGCCGAGCACGTTGCGGAAGTCCGTGGTCCCGGCGAGGTCGCCGTGGTCGAGCTTGGCGTCGGCCAGGGTGGGCCAGGTGCCGTGCACCTTGGTGCCCACCAGCCCGCCGCCGGCGAGCAGCACCGCGTTGCCGTAACCGTGGTCGACGCCGCCGCTGCCGTTCTCCTGAACGCGGCGACCGAACTCGCTCAGCGTCACGACCGTGACGCGGTTGAAGGCGTCGCCCAGGTCGGTGGCGAACGCCGCGAGGCTGGCCGCGATATCCCCGGCCTTGACGGCGAACGCGCCCTCGCCACGGTTGCCGAGACCGCTGTGCATGTCCCAGTCGCCGACGTCGACGGCGAGCGCCTGCAGCCCGACGTTCGCCCGGATCAGTGCGGCGGCGTCGGCGAGCGCCGCGCCGAGCGCGCTGTTCTTCGGGTAGACGGCGCCGTTGCGGGGGCTGCCGTGGTTGGTGACGACCGACGCCGCGGTGTCGAGCGCGGCGAGCGTCGCGGTCGCGGCGGACGCGTGCGGGAGGTTCGCGTTGTCGTGCAGCGCGCGCAGGGCGGTCGTCAGACGCGGGCCGACCCAGTCCAGGCTCTGCAGCTTGAACGTGGCCAGCGACGCCAGGCCGAGCGCCTCGTTCGGCCCCGACATCAGGCGCGGGACGCCACCGGTGCCGAGCGCGACCGCCTCGAACGTCGTGCCGGTGCCCGCGACGCCGAGGACACGGTCGAGCCACCCGGTGCGGATGCTCGTGCCCGGCGCGGCCCGATCGAGTTCGTCGGTGGCGGAGAAGTGGCTCCGGCTCGCGTCCGGCGACCCGACCGCGTGCACGAACGCCAACCGGCCGTCGTTCCACAGCGGCTTGAGCGGCGCGAGCGCCGGGTGCAGGCCGAACGTGGGGTTGCCGGTCGGGATCGCGGTCGCCGTGGGGATCGCGATGTTCGGCCGCTTGCGGGCGTAGTCCGGGTCGCCGACCGGCGGCACCAGGCTGAGCCCGTCCATGCCGCCGCGCAGCGAGATCACGAGCAGGATCGGCCCGGAGTACGCGCCGGCCGCGTAGGCCGCCCGGGCCGAGAGCGCCGGGGTCGCCGCGACGGCCGCGCCGGTGACGCCGAGCGCCTGGAGGAAGCGGCGCCGGTTCAGCGTGCCGACCTCGGCGCACTCCGGGCAGCCGTCGTTCGGCGACGGGATCTGACGGGTCATCGGATGCTCCAGTGCGGGCTGTCGAGGACGACGGCGACGAGGACAGGGAACAGCCACGTGGTGTCGCCGTCGCGGATCCGGCCGTCCGCGCCGAGGAAGGCGAGCATCGCGTTGCGGTGGGCGGTGGAGACGGAGATGCCCGGGAGCAGTCGCGCGATCAGGACGTCGATGAGCGCGCCGCGGGTCGCGGGGGTCTTGCCGTCGAGGAGGTGGTCGGCGAGGTCCGGCCACGTCACCCCCTCGGGCCACCACTGCTGGGTGGTCGCGATGTGCGCGTTCCAGCGGTTCAGCGTCCGGCCGGCTCCGCCCCACGCGGAGGCGACGTCGGGGTAGCCGTTGGGCGGTGCCCAGCCGAGCGGCGCGTGGCCGAGCAGCATGAGCATCCAGCGCAGACCCGCGATCGCGCCGTCGGGGTTCGTGTCCGTCGGCTTCGGTTGCACCCCGACCGCGCGCCAGGCGGCGATCAGGTCCTCGAGCGGGCGGCGCACCTTCTTGCCCGTCGAGGCGGCGAACTCCGCGGACGCGAACAGTGCGCGGAGGACGGGCACGATCGCGGTGTCGTGGTCGAGATACACGCGGGCCAGGCGCTCGACGAGCGCGGCCGGCGGGGTGTCGGAGACGAAGCGCACGGCGAGCTTGGTGGCGATCCGCTCCGCGGTCGCGGGATGCCGGGCGAGGTAGGTGGCGAGCGACGCCGCGGCGGCCGGCCCGTCGTTCTTGGTCGCGTTCGCGTGCGACCAGCCGAGCACGGTCACCTTGCCGACGTAGTGCCAGTTCGCGTTGTAGCGGAACGTGCCGACGTTGGTGGCGGTGCCGCCGGTCCACGGGTCCCACACCGTCAAGCCGCTCAGGGTCCGCGCGACGCCGAGGATGTCCGCGCGGCCGTAGCCGGCGTCGACCCCGACGGTGTGGAGCTCGAGGAGTTCCCGGGCGTAGTTCTCGTTCGGGGCGGTGCCGCGCGAGGTGGCGTTGTCCAGGTAGAGCAGCATCGCGGGCGACGTCATCGAGGCGATGAGCATGTCCTCGAACCGGCCGAGGGCGTGCTTGCGGATGACGTTCTTGTCGTCCCATGCCTTGGTCGACCAGACCTCGCTGCTCGGGCAGGTGATGTTGAGGTGGTTGGACCAGAAGTCGACCATCACCTCGAAGAGCTGACGCTTCGACCACAGCTGGCGGGCCACCGTCGCGCGGACGAGGTCCTCCATCGACTTCCAGTGGCCGAACGAGCCGGCGGCGTGGACGACCGGGGGGTCCGCGGCGTGCAGCGGCCAGCGGGCGAGGACGGCGGCCGGGACGTCGGCGAGGCCGCCGGGGTTCAGCTGCTGGTCGAGCCAGCCCTGGACCCCGCCCGCCTTCGTGACGTCGGCGAGCAGGTCGGGCGTGATCCCGAACGTCGCCCGCCGGAGCAGGTGGAGGGTGAAGGCGTCCGTCGCCGGCAGTGGGCTGGGTGTCGGGCTGGGGCTCGGCGCCGGGCTCGGCTTCGGAGCCGGGGTCGGTGTCGGGGCGGGCTTCGGGGCGGGAGCGGGCGCCGGCTTCTTCTGCTTGGCCTTCTCAGCGGCGCGCTTGCGGGCCTGACGGCGCCGGCGGGCGCGGAGCTGCTTCGGCGTCAGCTTCTTCTTGGCCTTCTTCTTCGCCTTGGCCGTCGTGGCCGCCTCGGCGCCGCCGGCCTCGGCGACGCCGACGACGCCCGAGGCGGCGACGAGGGCCGCCAGGGTGAGGACATTCCGGCGGTCCAGCAGCGAGGTCATGCACTCCGCTTCGGAGGGCCGCGGTCCCCACTTGATGACCCCGACGTTCACCGTCCCGAAGGCGTACGCACGTCCGGTTCGCGCCGCGGCGTTTCGGGGCGGGAGCGGCCGGAAACGACCGGGACGGGAGGAAAAGCATGTTTCTGCGAGTCGTGGTGACATCAGCCGCTCTGGCGTTGGCGTCGCTCGCGCCCGCGTCGGCGGTCGCGGCCCCGGGGTCCTCGCCGGACCGGGCGGCGGTCCGGGAGGCGAAGGCCGAGCGGCTCGCGAAGGCCGCCGTGCTGCGCCGACGCGACCTGCCGGGCTACTCGGTCCAGGAACAATCCGGGACAAGTGCGGAAGAGAAGGACGCGGCCCGGTACGCGTGCCTCGGGGTGGCGGCGCCCAGTTACGCCGCGCGCCACGACGGCCGGGCCTTCACGAAGCGCCCGTCGCAGATCGGATCGCGGTCCGTCGTGCTCGGGACGCCGGCGCGTGCGCGGACGGACCTTGCCCGCCTGACCACCGTGCGCGGCGTCGATTGCTACGGGCAGGCGCTCACGGCGTTGTTCACCGAGCAGGGGGCGAAGGTTCGGCGCGTGCTGATCGAGCCGGTGCCGGTGGACGTGGGCGCGGCGAGTCTGGCGGTCGGGTTCCGGTACGAGGTGCGGGCCCTGCTCGAAGGGGTAGTCGTCCGGATCCGCGGCATCGACCTGCACGCCCAGGTGGGCGCGGCCGAGCTGATCGTGACGTCAGTCCGCCCGGACGGCCGGTGGCCCTCGCTGGGCCAGGTCGAGCGGCTCGCGGGCCGGGCGGCGCAGCGGGTCGCTCGCGTCTGACGTCGCGCCAGATTCAGACCTTGGTCAGCTCCCACTCGGCGAGGTTCGGCTCGGCGAGCATGTCGCGGTGGTCCTGCGGGGTGAACGGCCACAGCGCGGGGAGACCGTCGGCGCCGAGGTACCAGCTCTGGCAGCCGCTGGTCCAGATCGTGTCCGGATAGGCGCGGCGCATCTCGGCCTGGAACGCGTCGGTGGCGTCCTCGGTCGGGGTGGCGGCGTCGTACTCGCCGGCGCGCCAGCGCTCCACCCACTGCAGCAGGTAGTCGACCTGCGTCTCGGTGATCATGAACAGCGACTGGTTGCCGATCGGCGAGTGCGGCCCGAGCAGCAGGAAGAAGTTCGGGAAACCGGGCAGGGCGACCGTGCGGTAGCCGCGGGGTTCACTGCTCCAGACCTTCGACAGGCGCAGCCCGTCGGGTCCGATCACCTCGACGGGGCGCAGGTAGGTGTGGGCGTGGAACCCGGTCGCGAGCACGATCACGTCGACCTCGTGCAGCTGCCCGTCGGTGGTGCGGATGCCTTGCTCCGTCACCCGGTCGATCGGGGTGTCGACGAGCGTGGCGTCCCCGTCGTTGAAGCGTTTGTAGAACTTCGAGGCGAAGATCATCCGCTTGCACGCGGGCTTGTCCTTCGGGCGCAGTCGCTCGCGGAGGGCGGGGTCCTTCACCCGGCGCAGGTGCAGGTGGCAGGCCACGGTGACCAGACGCCGCTGCCACCCGGGCCGGATGACCGCCATGCCGAACACCTGCTCGAGCACGGTCTGCCAGAACCGGTAGGAGATCCGGCCCCAGCGCCGGTTCAGGGCGGGGAACGACGCGAGCAGCAGTCGGCTCCACTGCTGGTACCGCGGATTCGGGGTCGGGTAGACCCACTGCGGGGTGCGGGCGAAGAGTTTGAATTCCGCGCACCGCGGGGCGAGCGCGATCGTGATCTGGGTGGCGGTCGAGCCGCTGCCGATGACGGCGACCCGACGACCGTCGAGCGGGACGGAGTGGTCCCACTGCGCCGAGTGGAACGAGGCGCCGGCGAAGGAGTCGAGGCCCGGGATGTCGGCGATCCGCGGGTGGTGCAGGACGCCGGCGGCGGAGACGAGGAAGTCGAAGTCCTCCTCCGTGCCGTCCGTGGTGCGCACGCGCCAGCGGCCGTCGATCCACTCCGCCTCCTGCACCTCGGTGCGGAAGCGAATGTGCCGTTCGAGGTCGAGGTCCCGCGCCACGCGGCGCAGGTACTCCTGAATCTCCGCCCCCGGGGAGTAGAGCCGGGTCCAGTGGGGGTTCGGTGCGAAGCTGTAGGAGTAGTAACGTGACGGGACGTCACAATTGAGGCCCGGGTAGGTGTTCTCCCGCCACGTCCCGCCGACCCGGTCGGCCTTCTCGAACAGGACGACGTTCTCCATCCCGGCCGCACGCATCTTGGCGGCGAGGCAGAGGCCGGACATGCCGGCCCCGATGACGGCAATGCGTGGGTCACGTCGGCTCACGTGAGCTCCCGGGGGCAAGTTACGGGACGTGTATCCGGCAAGTTACCGGACAGGCGTCCCGTAAACTAGGGGTCGTGGCGACGCAGGTGGAGCGCAGTTCCGCGACCCGGGAGAAGGTGATCGCCGCGACCATCGCCTGCCTGGTCGAGCGCGGGTACCCCGGCGTGACGATCGCGGCGGTCGCCGAGCGTGCCGGCGTCTCCCGGGGGGCGGTGACCCACCAGTACCCGGACAAGGCGCGGCTCGTCGTCGAGGTCGTCGAGGAGATCGGGCGCCGCCGCACCGACGAGGTGCTCGCGATGCTGGAGGACATCCCCGCCGGGCCCCGCCGCGTCGAGGTCGGCCTCGACGCGCTGTGGGACAAGTTCAACGACCCGATCTACACCGCCGCGCTCGAGGTCTACGTGGCCGCCCGCACCGACCCGAAGCTCCACCCGCGGGTGCTGCAGCTCGAGGAGGACCTCGACGAGGCGATCCGCGCCGTGATCCGCGCGATGGCGGGCCCGGTCCGCAGCCCCAGGCGCCTCGAGGTCCGCGCGGACGTCCTGCTCAACACGATGCGCGGCCTCGCGCTGATGTACGCCACCGGCGCCCCGACCGAGCCGCTCGACCGCGCCTGGGCCCAGACCCGCGCCGACGCCCGCGACGCCCTGCTTGCGCTCGCGCGCTGAGTCAGCCGGCCTGCCGCGCTTCGAGGGCGTCGAGATCCCGCTCCGCGTAGAGGCGGTGCTGCCATTCCTCGTTGAGGACGGTCGTCAGGCACTTGGCGACGGGATACCGGCCGGCCGGCGGGTAACCGGGCCCCTCGACGGGCTCGGTCGTGGCGGCGAGGCCTTCGGGGGTGAGGTCCTCCAGCACGCGGCGGAGGAGGGCGTACCGCTCGGCGCGGAGGGGGAGGACCTCGTCGAGGTCGGGCCGGGCGTCGTGGGCGACCGGGATCTCCGGATGGGGCTCCATCTCCTCGAACGGCAGCCCGAGGGGGTGCCAGGGCCGTGGGTTGCCGAGGAGCGCGCGGCTGATCCAGATGTCGGTCGCGAACAGCAGGTGACGCAGCGTCTGGACGAACGACCACTCGCCGTCGACCCGCTCGTGGAGCAGTTCCGGCGGCAGGGCCCGCGCCCGCGCGACCGTGCGCGCCCACAGCGTCTCCAGGATGTCCACGGCCTCGGAGAACCCGGCGAGGTCGGTCGGGCGCATCTTGGGCCGCAGCGGGTACCGCCGGTCGAGTTCGGCCTCGATCAGGGGCCCGACGTCGATGCCGTTGATGCGGAGGTTCTCGACGTCGCCGTCGATCTCGACGTCCTGAATCCAGGTGTCCCGCATCCGGATGTTCCAGAACCCCGCCTGCCGGACGTCCAGGTCCCGGCACCGAACACCGGTCACCGACCGGTCCGCGATCTCCGTCATCACCCCAGCCTTGCACCGGGTGGCGACAACGGGTGGAGCTGCGAAACGCCTGCAGTGCAGCTATTGTGCAGGCATGAGCGTGGCCATCACCATTCGGAACGTTCCCGACGAGGTCCGCGACGTGCTGGCCGCTCGGGCCGCCGGCGCGGGCCAGAGCCTGCAGGAGTACCTGCGGGCGCACCTGATCGAGACCGCCTCCCGGCCGTCGCTCCCCGACGTCATCGCGCGGGCGCGCTCTCGCGTGGCCGAGACCGGCACCCGGGTCGACATGGCGTACGTCGTCGCGGAGTTGGACCAGGACCGCCGGTGAAGGTGGTCGACGCGTCCGCTCTGGTCGCGTTGCTGACCGATGCCGGACCGGCCGGCGCATGGGTCGTCGACGCGATCGGGCGCGGACCGCTGGTCGCTCCTCACCTCGTGCTGTTCGAGACGGCGAACGTCCTCCGCCGGCACGCCGCGGCCGAGCTGATCAGTTCGGATCAGGCCGCCCTCGCCCACCGGGACCTGCTGGACCTCGACCTCGGGTTGTGGCCCTACGAACTGCTGGCGGCCCGGGTCTGGGAACTGCGCCGCAACGCCACGGCCTACGACGCGTCCTACCTGGCCCTCGCGGAGCAGGTCGGCGCACCGCTGATCACCTTCGACGGGCGACTGCGCAACGTCCCCGGCGCCCGCGCCGAGGTCCTGGTCGGGCCGCTCGACCAGTCCTGAGCCGCGAGACTCCGAAGGCCGGGCGTCACGGTGGACGCCCGGCCTTCGCTGCTCAGTCGGCGGAGGATACGAGATTTGAACTCGTGAGGGGTTGCCCCCAACACGCTTTCCAACTCTGGCCGGGCCTGTTCGGGGAGGTCCGTGAAGGCCTCCTGAGCGTGAAATCGCGGCGCTTGGACCCCGCCGGACGGCTTCGGACGCCGACGAATGAGACGGGAAATGAGACGGAAGCGCCCAGGAAGCGGTCGGCGCAGCCGGAGTAGGCGGACCGCCGTGACCAGCTTGCACGGTGCCCTTGTTAGATGTTGAGTTTGGACGTAACGTCCAATCATGACGTCCAAGATCCAGGGCTGACGAGCCGTGCGCCCCCAACCCGCGTGGTTGCTGAACTCGGCCCGGTCGCTGGCCGAGGTGTTCATCCGTAAGGGCTTCGGCGCGACGCGGATGGACGACTTGGTGGCCGCTTCCGGCGTCCCCCGAGCGACGCTCTACTACCACTTCCGCGGCAAGGACGCCGTGCTCGGCTGGTTGATGCACTCGACCATCGGCCATCTCGAGATGGCGATCAAGGAGGCGACCACCGAGCCTGGGACGGCCCGCGATCGGCTGGATGCCGTCATTCGCGGCGTCGTGCAGACCGTGGTCGAGCATCCCGAGGCCTGCCGTGTGCTGATCGGCAACCTGGAACAGGCCGGCCAACTGTCGGAGACAGTCGCTGAGCTGTTCCCGGTTTTCCACGTGCCCGTGATCGCGGTGCTGGAAGAGGGCGCGGCCGATGGCTCCTTGCGCTCCGTCGGTGATCCCGTGGCGACGGCCTCGGCGTTGTTCGGCGCCGTCATCATCGCCGCACTGCAGGCGCTGGTTGTCGGGGCCGAACTGGAGCCCGAAGCGATGTCCGACTCGCTCGTCAATCTGCTGCTGGGCGGGCTGGAGCCCCGGCCGTGAGGTCGGGTGCCCGCTTCGTCGAGCGCTGGGCCTGGCCGATGGCGTTGGTCTGGATCGTCGGCACGGTGTGGCTCACGCTCACCGCGCCGAGCGTGCGCGACCTCGGCACCGCCGACCAGACGGCGTTCGTCCCGGCCTCCGCGCCCTCCGGCCAGGCCGACGCGCTTCTGCGGGCCGCCTTCCCGGACGACCCGACCCGGGACCCGGCCGTCATCGTGCTGGCCCGCGACGGTGGGCTGACAGCGGCCGATCATCAGTACATCGCGGGCGTTGGGGACTTCCTGCGTTCGCCCCAGGCGGCGCCTTACGTCAAGAGCGTGCAGACGGCGGCGTCCGCGCCTGAGCTCGCGCCGGTTTTGCGTTCGGCCGACGGCGCAGCCGAACTGATCATCGTCAGCATCAAGGCCCAGATCTTCACTGTCTCCTCCGAACGCACCGTCAGTTTCCTGCGCGACTACGTCAACTCGACCGGACCGCCTGGCCTGCAGATCAAGGTCACCGGCCTCGCCGCGCTCGGAGCCGACCAGGCAAAGGCGACGGTTGAGGCCTTCGACAAGACAGCGGTCGCCACGATCATCCTGGTGCTGCTGATCCTGGTCGCGGTCTACCGCTCGGTCGTGGCGCCGCTGATCTCGTTGGCCACGATCGGATGCGCCTTCCTGGTCTCCCGTGGGCTGGCCGGCTACCTGGCCGAGGCCGGGCTTGAAGTGCACAGCCTCTCCGAGACCTTCATGATCGTGATGGCCTTCGGGGCCGGCACCGACTACGCGATGTTCGTCCTGTCCCGCTACCGAGAGGAGACGCGGACCCCTTCCGAGTCGGGCACGGTCTCTCGGCTGGCCCGGGCGACATCCGCTGTGTCCCCCACGGTCGTGGCGTCTGCGGTGACCGTCAGTGTGGGCTTCTTCGCGTTCCTCGCCGCCGAGCTCGGGATCGTCCACTCCTTTGGTCCGATCCTGGGTCTGGCGGTAGCGGTCACCGGCCTCGCTTCCCTCACCCTGACTCCCGCGCTGATGCGTCTGGCTGGGCGGGCGGTGTTCTGGCCGTCGCGGCCTGATGCAGCTGGGGCGGACCGAGCGGAGCAGCGGTGGCGGCGGGTGGCCGACCTCGTGGGCCGTCGCCCGGTCGCCGTGTTGCTGGTCAGCGTGGCCGTGCTGGCCGTACCGGCCGCCGCCGCCAGCCAGACCAAGACCTCTTTCGACCTGCCCGCCGAACTGCCCGCCGATGCCGGAGCCCGGCAGGGTTTTGACCTGCTGGCCGAGCACTACCCGCCGGGTGCGCTCGCGCCGGCGTTCGTCGTCGTCTCGGCAGAAAAGTCCCTGCTGGCCGCTGATCGTCTCGCCGCGATCGACAAGCTGACGGACCGCCTCCGCGCGGTGCCGGGTGTGGCGGAGGTCCGCTCGGTCACGCAACCGGCCGGCGCACCACTCACCACCAAGACCCTCGCCGAGTTCACCGGCGGCACCACCGACTTACGCGCCCTCGGGATCGACCCGAACCGCACCGATGTCGGCCCGCTGGTCGCGGCGTTGTCCTCACCCGAGGGCTTGCGCCTCAGCGGCGACCTGCTGCGCCAATACCCCAAGTTCACTCAGCGTCTGGACTACTTCCTCTCCGCCGACGGTCGAACCAGCCGCATCGTGGTCGCCTTCGACCACAGCCCCTACGCCCACGATGTCCTCACCTCGGTCCGAGGACTCGACGAGATCACCGCGGGAGCGCTCGCGGGAAGCGAGGTCACCGATGCCCGGATCGCCATCGGCGGGCCGAGCGCCTACTTCGCCGACATCGACACCCTGATCAACGGCGACCTGAAGACGGTCGGCGCGCTCGTCATCGCGCTGATCATGATCGTCCTCGCCCTGCTGGTGCGCTCGGTGATCGCGCCGCTCTACCTGCTGTTCAGCGTGCTGCTCTCGATGCTCGCCGCCATCGGCATCACGACGCTCGTGTTCCAAGGACTGCTCGGCGAGCAGGGGCTCGCGTTCTACCTGCCGATCCTGCTCTTCGTCATGCTCATCGCCCTCGGGTCGGACTACAACATTTTCATCGTCGGACGCATCCGCGAAGAACTCGACGGCGGACGCACCGTCCGCGACGCCACCACCCACGCGCTGGTCAGCACCGGTCCCACCATCACCGCCGCCGGGTTCGTGTTGGCGGGAACCTTCGCCGCATTGCTGATCACCCCGCTCCCGAGCGTGCGTCAGATCGGCTTCGGCGTCGCCATCGGCGTCCTCATCGACACCTTCGTCGTCCGCACCTTGATGGTCCCGGCCGCCACCGTCCTGCTTGGCCGGTACGCCTTCTGGCCGTCGACGGGCCTGACCCGCACCGGGTTCCGGCCGCGGCTGGCGGTCGCCGGATCCGCCGCCGGACTGCTTGCCCTCGCCGTTGCCCTCCCCGGCTTCGCCTTCGCCGTCCGCGAGGACCTCGGCGTGGTCCAGGTCCCAGCCGAACGCGCGTCAACAGCGGCGGCGCCTGCCTCGCCCGCCACGGGCGGCGGTCCCGTCAAGACCACGCCGTCACCCGGTACGGCCAAACCCCAACCGCAGCCGAGCCGGTCCCCGAAGGCGTCCGCCAACACTCAGAACAACGGGGCGACCCCGACGCCGGAGGCGAGGCCGCCCCAGAGAACGCCGGGCGCGTCAGCCCCGGCATCGATCACACCCCCAGCCGAAGGAAGCTGGACCTATCGCGTGGAAGGACAGCGCAAGGTCGGCGCCGCCGGGTCCGCACAGCCCTTTGCTGAGGACGCCGACGCCGTCGTCACACGCACCGGGGGCACCGCCGACCGCCCCGAATTCGGCGTCCACACCGAAACCAGCTTCGCCACCACCGACGAAACCCGCCGTTACGGCCCCGGATCGGTCGACGCGATCAACCTCAAAGCCAGCGCCCTCGGCCTGTCCTATGGAGGAACCTTCGACACCCCCCAACAGCTCATCCGAACCCCGATCCGCATCGGCGACACCTGGACCAGCCGCTGGAAAGCGGGCGGCACCCGCGGCGAGACCAGCTCGACCGTGACTGGCGCCCGCTCGGTCGAGGTCGAGGGGCAACGCATCACCTGCTACGTCGTGGAGCGAAAGACCAAGATGTCTGGTGACGTCACCGGCACCCAGAACCAGCGCACCTGCTGGGTTGCGGCGCTCGGCATGCCCGCCGCCGACCAGCAGGAGCTGCGTGGCACCTACCAAGGCATCACCTTTACCGCCACGGCCTCGATGACACTGCTGAATGCCCCGGCGCGCGACGACTCCGCGGCCGGGCAGCACGCCGCAGCCCCACAAACACTCCGGCTCGTCGAGCAGATGGCACTGACCGAAGCGCCCAAAGACTGGACACGCACCCGCTCACCGCGCAGACGGCCCGCCCAAACCTGCAGCTGACCAACGCATCCGCGCGACTCGCGACGGCAACCGTCCACACCGCGCCGGCCCTCCTCCGACATTCACGCCTAACCGCGTACTCGCCATCAGTCACGTGACTTCGCCGGGACGCTGCTCGTCGAGGTCGAGGTCGAGGTCGAGGTCGAGGTCGAGGTCGAGGTCGTCGAGGTCGTCGAGGTCGTCGAGGTCGTCGAAGTCGTCGAAGTCGTCGAAGGGGCAGCACTCCTCTTGCTCGTCCCGAGCCCGCGCACCGCCAGGTCGGCGATCTAGACGCGATCGCGCACACAGGTGGGGTGTGCAAGCCGAGACAACTCCGCCGGGGTTCCCGTCGATTTGGTTACCCCAAGACGCCCACATAGAGGGATACGCCGGGAGGTCCGGCGTGCCCGCTGGCGCGGGCGGACGCCGGGTGGGGTGGCCACGGTGATGTCGATCTCGCCGATGTCCGCCGGCAGCGGGTACCGCTACCTGCTGCGGCAGACCGCGAGCAATGACGTCGTCCGGGTGCCGGGGCAGGAGCTGGTCGCCTACTACGCCGCCTCCGGCAACCCACCCGGGACGTGGATCGGCGCCGGGTTGCCGGGCCTCGGCACGGGCGACGGGCAAGACCTTCCCGCAGGCACCACGGTGACCGAGGAGGCGATGGGCCGACTGTTCGGGTCCGGCCACGACCCGGTGACCGGGGAGCGCCTTGGGCTGGCGTATCCGAAGTTCCGGACCGCGGCCGAGCGGATCGCCACCCACGTGGCCCGCTTGCCGGCGGACCTCCCCGAGCTTGAGCTCATCGCAAGTGTTGCCGCCATCGAGTCCCAGGAGCAGGCCCGACCAGTACGGACCGCCGTCGCCGGCTACGACCTGACCTTCACCGTGCCGAAGTCGGTCAGCGTGCTGTGGGCCATCGGTGACCAGGACGTGCGGCACGCGGTCGAGGGCGCGCACCGGGACGCCGTGGCCGCGGTACTGGGCGTGATCGAGGACCGGTTCCTGCACACCCGCATCGGTGACGGGTCGAAGATCCGGGTCCCCGCCCGGGGCGCGATCGCGGCCGCGTTCGACCACTACGACACCCGCGCCGGGGATCCGAACCTGCACACCCACCTCGTGGTCGCGAACAAGGTCCAAGGCCCCGACGGGCGCTGGCGCGCCGTGGACGGGCAAGTGCTCTTCCGAGCCGCGGTGGCGTGCAGCGAGATCTACGACTCCACGATTGCCGACCTGCTTGCCGCCCACTTGCCCGTCACCTTCGGCTACCGCGACCGCGGACCCCGACGCACCCCGGCCTACGAGATCGAAGGCATCCCCGACGCGCTGCTGGAGGCGTTCTCCTCTCGCGCCGCGGCAATCACCGCCCACACCCAAGACCTGGTCGCCACCTTCACCGACAGCCACGGCCGCGAACCCACCCGCGCCGAGGTCCTGAAACTGCGCCAGCAGGCCACGCTGGCCACCCGCCCCGACAAGGACATCGCCCCGCTTGCCGAGCTCCGCAGCCGATGGGCGGCAACCGCCGAAGCGGTCACCGGCACACCGGTTGACGCGATCGTCCGCGACGCGCTGACCAGCGCAAACGCCGGCCGGGCAAGCATCGTGACAACCGCTCCGGCAATCGCGGCGACCTTCCCCGCTGCTGCCGGCTCGGACACCGCCGGCGTCGCCGAGATACCCGAGGTGTTGCTGGGGCGCTATGCCGAGGCCACTGTCGCCGCGCTCGCCCAACGCCGAGCCACCTGGACCGCGACCAACCTGCTCGCCGAAGCCGCCCGCACAACCCGCGCCCTGCGCCAGCCTTCCCCCGGCGCGCGGATGGCTCTGCTCGACGCGGTCGTCAGCGCCGCCCTCGACCGTTGCGTCGCCCTCGACCCACCCGCCGCGACCACGACGCCCGCGCACTACATCCAGCACGAGATGCACGGCGCTACCGCGGCCGCGCCCGAACCCGCCTACAGCAGCTGGAAAGTCCTGGCCGCCGAAGCCCGTTTGCTCGACGCCCACAACGACCACATGTCCGCCCCCGTCGCCGACACGCAGTCGATCGAGGCCCTCGCCGCCGCCCGCCCGCTGCCCGGCAGACCCCGCCTGTCGGCCGAGCAAGCCCGCGCGGCGGTGGGCATCGCCGCCTCCGGCAGACGCCTCGACCTTCTGCTCGGGCCGGCCGGCACGGGCAAGACCCGCGCCCTGTGCGCGCTGCGGGCGGGGTGGGAACACACCCACGGAGCCGGCACCGTGATCGGTCTCGCTCCCTCCGCGGCTGCCGCCGCCGTTCTCGGTGCGTCGGTGGGCATCGACGCCGACACCCTTGCCAAGTGGATCCACGAGTCTGGTCCGGCTACGGCCAGCGGTCAGGCGTGGCAACTGCGGCCCGGGCAGTTAGTCATCGTCGACGAAGCCGCGATGGCCCCAACCGCCCAGCTCGATCTTCTTGTCTCCCAGGCGGTCGCGGCGGGCGCCAAGGTCGTGGCTGTCGGCGACCAATTTCAGCTCGGAGCGGTCGACGCCGGCGGTGCCTTCGCCCTGCTCGCCGACGAAGGTCATCCCGTCGAGCTCGAACGTCTCCACCGGTTCAGCGAAGCCTGGGAGGCCGAAGCCACCCGACAGCTCCGGCTCGGCGATCCGGCCTGTCTCGACGCTTACGCCGCGCACGACCGCCTGCACGACGGCCCAGTCGAAGCGATGGTCGAGAAGGCCTACCGCGCGTGGGCGGACGATTGCGCCCTGGGCCGCGACAGCGTGCTCCTTGCCATCGACCGGGAAACCGTGCGGGCCCTCAACGACCGCGCGCGCTGCGATCGGATCCGCTGGGGCGTGGTCGACACGCAAGGCGAGGTTTCGCTGCACGACGGATCCCGCGCCGGTCTCGGCGATGTCGTGGTGACGCGTCGCAATGATCGGGCGATCCCCTCGGCGGGTGCGCACGTCCGGAACGGTGATCGGTGGCGCGTGACGCGGGTCCACACGGACGGGTCGCTCGACGCGGTTCCTCTCGGTGGTGACCGCGGTGTGGCACCGGAGCTGGTTCGGCTGCCGGCGACGTATGTACGACGCGACGTCGAACTCGGGTATGCCAGCACCATCCACCGGGCCCAGGGCCGGACTGCTGACAGCGCCCACATCGTGGTCGGTCCCGGCATCGGCCGCGAACCGCTCTACGTCGGCATGACGCGCGGCCGAGAGGCCAATCACGCCTACGTCGCACGCGACGTCGGTCTCGGCGACACTCCGGAGATGACGGTCCGTCAGGTCATGTCCGACATCCTCGCCCGCCGGACCGTCGAGCCCGCAGCGACGGCCGAGCTACGACGCCGGTGGGAGCAACGGATAGAGGCGTCTGCGACAACCGGACTGCACGCTCCCCACGCCACGGACGCCCAAATGCGATTCCGCCCGTCGGCTCCAACTGGCCGCCGGCAACCCATGCAGATCAGTCACCTGGACCACGAAGGTCCGACCAGGGGAGGGCCATGATGAATTCCGATGACGCGCTGATTCCGTCGCAAGGACGGCGGTTCATCCTCACTGTCGAGGAAGCAGCCGAAGCTCTGGGGATCGGCCGCACCACGATGTACGGACTGCTCGCCGCAGGGCTCGTCGAGTCGGTGCGGATCGGTCGCCTGCGCCGCATCCCGGCCGACGCCCTGGCTACCTATGTTGACGGTCTCCGAGCTACCGGCGGGGACCGTCGATGACCGAGCGATCACGCCGGCCCAACGGAGCCTCCTCGATCTATCTCGGGGCCGACGGGCGGTGGCACGGTCGGGTCACCGTGGGAGTCCGTGACGACGGCAGCCCCGACCGACGTCACATCGAACGCGCGACCGAGGCCGAGGTCATCCGGGCCGTCCGCGAGCTGGAGCGTGGCCGGGAGAGCGGGAACCTCCGCCGCGCCGGCCAGACCTGGACCGTCCAGACCTGGCTCGAGCACTGGCTCACCAACATCTCGGCGCCGAGCGTGCGCCCCAGCAGCTACGCCGCCTACGAAGTCGCAGTACGCGTCCATCTGGTCCCCGGCGTCGGAGCCCATCGCCTGGACAAGCTCCAGGCCGAGCACCTCGAACGGCTCTACGCGGCCATGCTGGCGAGGGGCAGCAAGCCCGCCACCGTGCACCAGGCTCACCGGACGATCCGTGCCGCACTCAACGCCGCGCTGCGGCGCGGCCACGTCACGCGCAACGTCGCCACGATCGCTCACGCCCCGCGGATCGAGGAGGACGAGATCGAGCCCTACACCGTGGCGGAGGTCCATCGCCTTCTTGAGGTCGCGTCTAACGGTCGCAACGGCGCGCGATGGGCCTTCGCCTTGGCGCTCGGGCTTCGCCAGGGGGAGGCACTCGGACTCACCTGGGCCGACGTCGATCTGGACAACGGCATCCTCTGGGTTCGCCGCACGCGCGTGCGTCCGCAGTACGAACACGGCTGCGACCCACCTTGCGGGCGGGAGCGTCCTGGCTACTGCCCCGACAAGCGAAACGTCCGCGGTGACACCGCCAACACCAAGTCTCGCGCCGGCCGCCGTGGCATCGGCCTGCCTGACCCTCTCGTCGAGCTGTTGCGGCGGCACCGGACCGAGCAAACCGTCGAGCGCGAGACCGCTGGGCAGCTTTGGCGCGACGAAGGATGGCTTTTCGCCGACCCGCTCGGCCGTGCGGTGAACATGAACACCGACCACCGAGCCTGGAAGGCGTTGCTCGAAGAAGCCGGCCTGCGCGAAACCCGACTCCACGACGCGCGGCACACTGCCGCGACGGTGCTGTTGGTGCTCGGCATCCCCGACCGCGCCGTCATGGGGATCATGGGCTGGTCCCATGCCGGTATGGCCGCCCGGTACCAGCACATCACCGGCGCAGTTCGCCGCGACGTCGCGCGCCAGGTGGGCGGACTGCTGTGGCCGGATCACCGGCCTTCTGGTCCTGAGCCTCCTGGCCGCTGACGGCGCGGGTCGTCAGCGCTCGATCGGAAGCGAGCGCACCCGCAGGCGCTTGTCGCCGATGACCACGAGCGCGCCGGCGAGGAGGTCCTCAGAGATCTGGTCGAGGTTGGCCAGCAACAGCTGGGCCTGTTCATCCGGCCGTCGCGTCACTTCGCCGCGGAACAGGACCACGCTGGGCAGCTCTGCGCCGGAGTGCGCGAGCAGGGTGCCGAAGTCGGTGTCAGCGGTCAGCAGCACCTGCGAGTCCGCCAGCGCGGTCTCAAGCACGACCGGATCGCTCGCGCTGGCGAGGCCCAGATCCCGCACATGCACCGCATCGTGTTCGGCCCCGCGCAGGGCGGCCCCAACCCGGGGCGAGAGGCTGGCATCGAGAAGAAATCTCACGCGCCGAGGCGCAGCGGCAAGTCGCGATCGCGGACGGCCTCCGCAGCGAAGAGCAGCGCCTCACGGATGTCCTCGGCTTCGAGATCCGGGTAGTCGGCGAGGATCTCCTCGGTGGACATCCCCTCGGCAACCATGCCGACCACCGTGGCGACCGGAATGCGGAAGCCGCGGATACAGGGCACGCCGCCCATCTTGTCCGGCTCCACCGTGATCCGCGCGAACTGCATGCCCTCAGGCTACGCGTCGACCGCCTTGGACCGAGAAGACAAATGAGACGGAAACTGAGACGGACCGGAAAGACGAACGCCGGGCACCCGATGGGCGCCCGGCGTTTGTGCTGCTCAGCCGGCGGAGGATACGAGATTTGAACTCGTGAGGGGTTGCCCCCAACACGCTTTCCAAGCGTGCGCCCTAGGCCACTAGGCGAATCCTCCTTGGAGCGTGGACAAGGGTACTAGGAGCTGGAGCCCGCGCCGACCGCGAGAGGGTGGAGTGCGTCCGGTTCCCACCCGACGGGCGCCCCGTACACTGATCCCGGCTCCCCGCGTGGTGCCATCCTGCTGAACCCCCCCAGGGCCGGAAGGCAGCAAGGGTAGGTGGGCTCTGGTAGGTGCGCGGGGGGTCCTTTTCGTTAAGTCGCGGCCCTGCGCCCGGGCGTCGGTCAGGACGGCTGCGTGGTCGCCAGCAGAGCCTGGATCGTCCGGATCTCCTCGCCCTGGTGGAACGACATCCGGCTCGCGAGGGCGCGGACGGCGGGGATCGCGGCGTTCGCCGCGGCGTCGCTGAGCATCGGCTGACCGCCCTCGTGGTGGCGGAGCATGAGCTGGAGGAACATCCGGTCCAGCGCGGCGCCCTTCGCGGACCGCAGGCGGTTGAGCTGGGCAGTCGTCGCCATGCCCGGCATCGCGGCGCCGTGCTGGTGGTCGGCCATCCACGTCATCGGGGGGCCGGCGGGCAGCACCGGGGCGTCCCAGAGCGCCAGGTAGCCGCGCAGGGTCCCGATCTCCAGAAGCTGGTCGGACTCGATCCCGGCCGCGAGGGCCGCGATCTTCGGGTCGGCGGTCCGGCCCCGGACCAGCTGCGCCATCAGCACGGCCTGCTCGTGGTGGACGATCATGTCCTGGCTGAAGCCGATGTCCACCGCGCTCGGCGTGGCCGCGGCAGCCGACACCGCCGTGCCGGAGTCGTCGTCGAGCGCCGTGGCGAGCCCGATGCCGGCGCCGAGCCCGAGCACCAGCGCGCCGGCCGCCACGGCGACCGGCGCGGACGGGCGCTTCACCGCGCGCGGTAGGCGTTGTTCGTGAAGCGGAGCGCCATGAAGCCATTGTCCTGGCAGGCGACCCAGAGCTGGTTCTTCCCGACGAAGCGCGGCGGCGAGCTGCACCAGTCCGCGGTCAGGTCCGCCGGCTGGCCGGTGAAGCCGACGCCGGTCGGCCCGGCGTCCCGGACGTTCGAGGCGTTGCCGATGTAGGTGACGCCGTGCGCGGCGTGCTCCGAGCCGAGCAGCTGCGCGTTCTTCCCGACCTGCGCCGGCGGGTTGAAGTACGCGATCTCGCGCGGGTTCAGCGGGTCCACGACGTCGAAGACGCGCACGCCGGACTGGAAGAACCCGCACGCGAGCGCGGTCGGGTCGGTCCGCCGGTCGACACTGCAGTAGTGCGCGTCGTAGCCGAACAGGCCGTTGCCCTTGGTCTCGGAGGCAGCGAGGTCCGCGTGCTCGGGGCGGCTGATCTCGAGCTGGATCTGGCGCACGACGCGCGGCCTCGTCTCGTCGGAGATGTCGACGATGTGGATGTCCTCGCCCGCGAACTCGTCGACCGCAACCAGGTACGGCTTGCCGCCCCAGGTGACCGGGATCGTGTGCTGGCCGATCGTGGCCGGTCCGCCCCAGGCGACGCGGCCGAGCTCGCGGATCAGCGGCGCCGGCTTGCGCGCCTGCACCTCGCTGACGTCGAGCACGACCACGCCCGCCGGGAATCCGGTGGTCAGGTACATGCGGTTGCCGTCGGCGGAGAGCTCGAACCCGTGGTTGGCGTAGCCGATCGTGCTGACGGCGGCGATGCGCGGGTTCGCCGGGTCGTCGACGTCGATGGCGGTGATCGCCCCGCCGGCGACGCTGGTCGCCCAGTACGTCCGCCCGTCCGGGGACCACTGGCCCTCGTGGTTGACGGTCGACGCGGGCAGGGTGAAGGTCGAGGTCGAGAGCCCGTTGAGCAGCTTCGGGCGCGTGCAGTCGGTCTGGATGTCGTAGACGTCGAACGCGAGCGTCCCGATCGCCGGGCCGACCGAGACGCCGGCCAGCAGGCCCCGCGTCTCGTTGACCTTCAGGCTCTCCCACGTGTCGGTCAGCATCGCCGGGCTGGTGAGGTTCCCGGCGAGCTTGGGCCTGCGCGGGTTCGAGACGTCGATGACCTGCACGCCCTCGGAAACCTTGCGGCCGATCCCGAACAACGACGTCGCGTTGTAGGCGCAGTGCCGGTACGACTGGTTCACCCAGGTCGTGCCCTCGCCCTGGTACTGCCCGAGCAGTTCGAGGTTGCAGGAGTAGCCCTGCTGGCTGCGGCCGCTCGTGCGGTCGGCGAGGGGGACCTGGCCCTGCAGCCCGGTCTCGGGCTTCGAGCCGGGGCCGCAGTCGGCGACGGGCACGGCGGAGTCCCAGCTCCCCGCCTGCGCGGGAGAGCCGGCCGCGACGGCCAGCGGGCTGAGCGCGAGGACGCCGGCGAGGGAGGCGATACCGAGGTGCACGGGCCACTCCGGGGGCGAGCGGGGGATTTATCGATAGGTCTTAGATAACGCGACGGTACGGCCCCGTACGTCCGGAATCCACCCCCAATTCGTCCCGGGTCTGCCCAGGTGAGCACCGTGGTCTGCCGACCGTCCCCGGTGGGCCGTAGGGTCAAGTTGTGTCGCTCGCGCTGTACCGCCGCTACCGCCCCGAGACGTTCGCCGAGGTCATCGGGCAGGAACACGTCACCGACCCGTTGCAGAACGCGATCCGCAACGGCCGGGTCAACCACGCGTACCTGTTCAGCGGCCCCCGCGGCTGCGGGAAGACCACGAGCGCGCGCATCCTCGCCCGCGCGCTGAACTGCGAGCAGGGCCCGACGCCGACCCCCTGCGGCACCTGCCGCTCCTGCCTGGACCTCGCCCGCGGCGGCAGCGGCGGGCTCGACGTCATCGAGATCGACGCCGCCTCTCACGGTGGCGTCGACGACGCCCGTGACCTGCGCGATCGCGCCGCGTTCGCCCCGGCCGCCTCGCGCTACAAGATCTACATCGTCGACGAAGCGCACATGGTCACGACGGCCGGCTTCAACGCCCTGCTCAAGGTCGTCGAGGAGCCGCCGGAGCACCTGAAGTTCATCTTCGCGACGACGGAGCCGGAGAAGGTCATCCCGACCATCCGCTCCCGGACGCACCACTACCCGTTCCGGCTCGTGCCGCCCGGCGTGCTGCGGGAGTACCTCGCGACGCTGTGCGAGCGGGAGAACGTCCCGGTCGAGCCGGCCGTGCTGCCGCTGGTCGTCCGGGCCGGCGCGGGGTCCGTCCGCGACAGCCTGTCGGTCCTCGACCAGCTGATGGCCGGTGCCGGGCCCGAGGGCCTCACCCTCGGCCGCGCCACCGCCCTGCTCGGGTACACCGACTCGGCCCTGCTCGACGACGTCATCGACGCCTTCGCCGTCCACGACGGGGCGGCGGTGTTCCGCCTCGTCGACCGCGTGATCGAGGGCGGCCACGACCCCCGGCGTTTCGTCGCCGACCTGCTCGACCGCCTCCGCGACCTGGTGATCCTGGCCGCGGTCCCGGACGCCGGGGCGACCGGTCTGATCGACGCCCCCGCCGACGCCGTCGAGCGCATGGCCCAGCAGGCCGCCCGGTTCGGGTCCGCCGAGCTCTCCCGCGCCGCCGACATCGTCAACACCGGCCTGACCGAGATGCGCGGCGCCACCGCCCCTCGCCTCCAGCTCGAGCTGATCTGCGCCCGGGTGCTGCTCCCCGCCGCCGGGGACAGCGACCGCGACCTCCACGCCCGCCTCGACCGCATCGAACGCCGGCTCGCCGGGGACGCCTCGATCCCGGTCCTCGCGGCGCCGGTCGCGGCTCCCGCTGCCCCGGCTCCGGTGGCGGCGCCCGTGGCTCCGGCCGCGCCCGCGGCCCGGGCCCCCGAGCCCCCGCGGGCTCCGGAGCCGCCGCGTGCTCCCGAG
>NZ_BAAAHE010000044.1:110890-239526 GCF_039525035.1 Sporichthya brevicatena | reverse complement strand
TGGTCACGGGTCGCGTGAGCGGGGACACGCCGCCCGGCCTCGACACTGAACTTACGGTTACGTAACCTTAAGTTATGACGGTCGAAGCACTCTCTGACGAGGCCATCCTCCGCGAGCTCGAACCCGTCGTGGAGCGCGAGCTCGAACGCCACATGAAGATGGCGAAGGAGTGGTTCCCCCACGAATACGTCCCGTGGAGCGAAGGCCGGAACTACGACGGCCTGCTCGAGGGCGAGGCCTGGGCTCCGGAGCAGTCGAAGGTGCCGTCCGCCGTCGCCACGGCGCTGGCGGTCAACCTCCTGACCGAGGACAACCTCCCCAGCTACCACTTCGAGATCGCCGTCCTGTTCGGTCGTGACCGCGCCTGGGGCGAGTGGGTCCACCGCTGGACCGCCGAGGAGGGCCGGCACGGCCAGGCCATCCGCGACTACCTGCTGGTCACCCGCGCCTGCGACCCGATCGCGCTGGAGCGCGAGCGCATGGTCCACATGTCCCAGGGCTTCCAGAACGACAACCCCGGCGACGCCATCGCCTCGATCGCCTACGTCTCGTTCCAGGAGCTCGCGACCCGCGTCTCCCACCGCAACGTCGGCCGGGCGACCGGCGACCCGATCGGCGACAAGCTGTTCGCCCGGATCGCGACCGACGAGAACCTCCACATGGTCTTCTACCGGGCGCTGCTCGAGGCCTCCCTCGAGCTCGCCCCGGACCGCACCATGCGGGCCATCACCCAGGTCGTGAAGAAGTTCCAGATGCCCGGCTACGACCTGCCCGGCTTCCAGCGCAAGGCGCTCGAGATCGCGATGGCGGGGATCTACGACCTTCGCCAGCACCGCGACAACGTCGTCATGCCCGTCCTGAACCAGTGGCGGGTCTGGGAACGCGACCTCGGCCCCGAGGGCGAGAAGGCCCGCCTCGAGCTCGACTCCTACCTCGACGAGATCGACGCCGCCGCCTCCCGCTTCACCGAACGCCGCGAGGCCCGCCTCGCCCGCCAGGCCGCCCGCCAGGGCTGACCCCGCCCCGTCGGCTCCGGTCGCCCCGTCGGCTCTGGTCGCCCCGTCGGCTCTGGTCGGTCGTCGGCGCCGGGGGCCGTGTCCCTCTGCTCATGCATGAGCGGGGTGTCGATTTTCGGCCCGTCGGTGTCCGAATTTCGACCACTCAGTCATGCAAGTGCCGCGCCCTCCGCTCATGCATGAGCAGGGCGTCGATTTTCGGGCGAACGGTGTCCGAATTTCGACCCTCCGCTCATGCATGAGCGGAGGACGGGGCGGCGGGGGTGGCGGCAGGGCGAGGCGGCTGCGCGGCGTCGGGCACGACTGGGATGCCTGGGACGCCTGTGACGTCGCGGTGCCGGCCGAAACGTCTCAGGCGGCGCGGACGGGTCAGACCGAGAAGCGGCCGCGGGAGCGTTCGAGGGCGCGGGCGAGGCCGGCGTTGATCTTGGCGGCGAGGATCTCGGGGTTGTTCGCCTCGTACCAACCCCAGCGGATGATCTCGGCGCCGGTGTCGAGGAGCTGCCCGTGGCGGTGCCGCTCGGCGCGGATCCGGCGGACGGTGTCGAGCCGGTCGACGCCCACGGACTTCTCGGTGCCGTCGGCCTCGCCGATCACCAGGATCGGGAGGTGGTCCCACAGGCAGTCCACGAGGTAGGCGTCCTCGCCGCCGTTCACGATCACGGCCTGCTGCCACTTCGGCAGGATCACGCCCTTCTCGTACATGCCGACGTGGGACACCGACTCCAGGACCGACTGCGTCCACGGGCTGGCGAACGTCAGCGCCTTCCGGGCCTGCTCGATGCCGGGTCGGCCCTCTGCGGCATCGAGGATGGCATCGAATCCGGCCTTGGTGGCGAGCCCCTGCCGCAGGGCGGACTCGGCGAACACCACGGACTGCTTGAACGGCAGCGCGGACGCGAGGTCGAGCAGCGTGCGTTCCCCGGACGTCAACGGTACGCCGTGACGCCGGATCACGTGCTCGGCCGGCAGGGGCGCTGAGCGCAGGTAGTAGTCGTTCTTGTGGGTGCCCGAGACACCCGGATCGTCGGTGCAGACGATCAGCGCGGGCGGCGGACGGTCGAGGAAGTCCAGCCCCAGAATCTGCGCCGCGGACGTCCCCGCGGCGACGACGTTCTGTCGGTGCAGCGCCAGGCGTAGCGCCTGAATGTCCTGCGCGTGCAGGGTTTCCGGGGCCGCCGCGGCGGCCGCGCGGTCCTCGGCCGAGACGAGGACGCCCCGTCGCAGGACGATGATGCGATTTCGTCGCACCGCCGTCCGCAGCGTCGCGTGGGTGAAACCGAACTCGGCCGCCCGCCGGCGCAGGAACGGCCCCGTTCCGAGAGGTACCAAGGGCTCCAGCATCGGGGGAGAGTGCCACAGCGACCTGTCGACGACCCCGAGTTGTCCACAGGCCCGCGCCGCCCGCCCACGCCCTCTGCTCATGCATGAGCGGGAGGTCGAAATTCGGACATCGGCGGGCCGGAAATCGACGCTCTGCTCATGCATGAGCGGGAGGTGGCTCTTGCATGACTGGGCGGTCGAAATTCGGACACCGGGAGCCGGGAAATCGACACCCCGCTCATGCATGAGCAGAGAGCGCGCTGGACGAGGGCGAGGTACGGGGGACGGGCCGGGGGCGGGGCCGGGGGCCGGGGCGGGGGACGGTGGTGACGGTGCGGCGGGGGCGGGGTGGGGCTGCACTAGGTTCGGCTCATGGCCGAGACCGAAGACTTCGCCGCGCGCATCGCGGCCGCGTACACCTCCTCCGGACCGGCGCTCGAGCTCGGGCGCGGGATGCTCGGGGGGACGACGCACCCGGGGGCGACGGTGCGGCTGCCGGCCGCGATGGCGAACCGGCACGGGCTGATCGCCGGGGCGACGGGCACCGGGAAGACCAAGACGCTGCAGCTGCTCGCGGAGCAGCTCTCGGCGATCGGGGTGCCGGTGTTCGCCGCCGACATGAAGGGCGACCTCGCCGGGCTCTCGGCCCCCGGCGAGGAGAACGACAAGGTGAAGTCGCGGGTGACCGAGCTCGGGGTCGAGTGGACGCCGACGGGGTACCCGGTCGAGTTCCTCGCCCTCGGCGGTCTCGGGCCGGGCGTGCCGGTGCGCGCGACGATGGCGAGCTTCGGCCCGCAGTTGCTCGCGAAGGTGCTCGGCTGCAACGAGACGCAGGCGTCGTCGCTGACGCTGGTGTTCGCCTACGCCGAGCAGAAGGAACTCGCGCTGCTCGACCTCGCGGACCTGCGGGCGACGCTGCAGTACCTCGTCAGCGACGAGGGGAAGGCCGAGCTCAAGACGATCGGCGGTCTGTCGACGCAGACCGCGGGCGTGCTGCTGCGCAAGCTGGTCGAGCTCGAGGCGCAGGGCGGCGAGGCGTTCTTCGGCGAGCCCGAGCTCGAGGTCGCGGACCTGATGCGCACGACGCCGGACGGCAAGGGCATCATCAGCTGCCTGGAGCTCGCGGCCGTCGCGGACAAGCCGAAGCTGTTCTCGACGTTCCTCATGTGGCTGCTGGCCGAGCTGTTCGAGGCCCTGCCCGAGGTCGGGGACCTCGACAAGCCGAAGCTGGTCTTCTTCTTCGACGAGGCGCACCTGCTCTTCGCCGACGCGTCGAAGGAGTTCCTCGACCAGGTCGCGCAGACCGTGCGCCTGATCCGCTCGAAGGGCGTCGGCGTCTTCTTCGTGACGCAGCTGCCCGACGACGTGCCCGGCGAGATCCTGGCGCAGCTCGGCAACCGGGTGCAGCACGCGCTGCGGGCCTTCACGCCGCGCGACGCGAAGGCGCTCAAGGCCGCGGTGACGACGTACCCGAAGACGAGCGACTACGACCTCGAGGAGGACCTCACCCAGCTCGGGACGGGCGAGGCCATGATCACGATTCTGTCCGAGCGGGGCGCACCCACCCCGGTGGTGTGGACCAAGCTCTGCCCGCCGACCTCCCTGATGGCCGCGATCCCGACCGACTCCGTGACCAACGCGGCCAAGGCCTCGCAGCTGTGGGCCCGCTACGCGGAGGAGATCGACCGCGAGTCGGCCCGCGAGCTTCTCGAGGCGAAGGTCGCGGCGGCGACCGCGCCGCCCGCCGCCCCGCCGGCCGACAAGGCGGAACCGAAGGAGTCCGGCAAGCGCAGCAAGCCCGGCAAGAGCGACAGCGCGGTCGTCGACTACCTGAAGAGCCGCGAGGGGCGCAGCATGATGAACACGGTCGTCAAGGGCGTGTTCGGGATGCTGAAGAAGAAGCGCTGACCTCAGACCTGCCAGCGGGGCTTGCGCTTCTCGATGAACGCCTGCATGCCCTCCTTGGCCTCCTCGGTGTCGAAGAGCCCGGCGGAGAGCTTGGCGATGGCCTCGCCCTTCGCGTCGATCAGGTCGGCGATGTCGCGACCGAGGAGCTTCTTCGTCTCGGCGAGGCCCTGCGGGGACGCGAGCTTGAGCTGCGCGATGACGCCGTCGACCGCGGCGTCGAGCTCGGCCGACGGGACGGCCTCGGAGATCAGGCCCGCGGCGGCCGCCTGCGCCGCGGTGAACGTCTCGCCGGACAGGCACCAGCGGTGGGCGAGGCGCGGGTCCATCTTCGGCAGCGTCGTCAGCGAGATGATCGCCGGCGCGACGCCGATGCGGGCCTCGCTGAACGCGAACGACACGGTGTCGTTGGAGATCACGACGTCGGCGGCGCCGACGATGCCGAGACCGCCGGCGCGCACCGGTCCGTCGAGGCGGACCACGACCGGCTTGGACAGCGTCACCAGCTGCCGGAGCAGCTTCAGGATCAGGCCCGAGGTCGACTCGAGGCCGACGACGACGGCCTCCTTGAGGTCCATGCCCGCGGAGAACACCGGGCCGTTGTGCGTGAGCTTGACGACGCGGGCGGCGTCGTCGGCCTCGACCGCGTCCATCGCCTCGGTCAGCGCGGTCAGCATGGCCACCGACAGCGCGTTGCGGTTGCCGGGGGAGTTCAGCGTCACCGTGGCGACACCGTCGGTGGTGCTGGCCAGGACCAGGGGCTCGTCGCTCACGCAAGTTCCTTCCACGTACACAGACTGATGGCCCCGCCCGGAGGCGAGGCCATCAGTCTTTCAGCGTGGAGGATCAGCCCTCGAGGCGGGCCTTGCCCTGCTTGGACGCCTCGACCAGCGACGCCGGCGGCTCGAAACGCTCGCCGTACGTGGCGGCCAGCTCCTGGGCACGGGCCACGAACGCCGCCGGGCCGGTCTCGCCCGCCGCGTTGGTGTAGCCCTTGATGTACTGCATGACGCCACCGGTCCACGGCGGCGTGCCGATGCCCATGATCGAGCCGATGTTGGCCTCGGCGTCGGAGCGCAGGACACCCTCGTCGAAGCACCGGATCGTCTCGATGGACTCGATGAACAGCATCCGCTCCTGCATCTCGCGCAGGACCTCGGTGCCGACGACCTTCTCGCGGCCGGTGTCGAAGGCCTCGCGGACGACCTGTGAGATGCCGGCCTTCTGGCCGTTCTCGTAGTCGTAGAAGCCCTTGCCGGCGGCGCGGGAGGGGCGGTCGAGCTCGTCGATCATCTTGTCGACGACCGCGTCGGCGGGGTGGCCGTGGCCGCCCATCACCGAGTTGTCCTTGTTCGCCTCGCGGATCTTGCGCATCAGCGTGAGCGTCAGCTCGTCGGACAGCGCGAGCGCGCCGACCGGGTAGCCGGCCTGCAGGCAGGCCTGCTCGATGGTCTGCGGGTCGATGCCCTCGCCGACCATCGCCAGCGCCTCGTTGAGGTAGGTGCCGATGACGCGGCTGGTGAAGAAGCCGGGGGAGTCGTTGACGACGATCGGCGTCTTCTTGATCTGCTTCGCGAGGTCGAGCGCCTTCGCCAGCGTGGCGTCGGAGGTCTGCTCGCCGGCGATGATCTCCAGCAGCGGCATCTTGTCGACCGGCGAGAAGAAGTGCAGACCGATGAAGTCCTGCGGGCGCTGCACACCCTTGGCCAGGCCGGTGATCGGCAGGCTGGAGGTGTTCGAGCCGAGGACCGCGTCCGGGGCGACCAGGCTCTCGATCTCCCCGAAGACCTTGTGCTTGAGCTCGACGGACTCGAAGACGGCCTCGATGACGAGGTCGGCGCCGGCGACGTCCTCGGCCTTCTCGGTCGGGGTGATCAGCGCGAGGAAGGCGTCGGCCTGCTCCTGCGTCATCTTGCCGCGGGAGACGGACTTGCCGACGATCTTCTCCGAGTACGCCTTGCCCTTCTGAGCAGCCTCGAGCGAGACGTCCTTGAGGACGACCTCGATGCCGGCCTTCGCGCAGACGTACGCGATGCCGGCGCCCATCATCCCGGCACCGAGGACGGCGACCTTCTTCGCCTTGTACGTGTCGTACCCCTGCGGACGGGCGCCGCCGGAGTTGACGTACTGCAGGTCGAAGAAGAACGCCTGGATCATGTTCTTCGCGACCTGGCTGGTGGCCACGTCGATGAAGTACTGCGTCTCGATCTTCAGCGCGGTGTCGAGGTCGACCTGCGCCCCCTCGATCGCGGCGGCGAGGATGTTGCGCGGCGCCGGCATCGGGGCGCCCTTGATCTGCTTGCGCAGGGTCGCCGGGAACGCCGGCAGGTTCGCGGCGAAGCCGGGGTTGTTCGGGCCGCCGCCGGGAATCTTGAAGCCCTTGGCGTCCCACGGCTGCACGCCGCTGTTGGGGTTCTCCTTGATCCAGGTCTTCGCCGCCGCGATCAGCTCCTCGGGCGTGTCGACGACCTGGTCGATCAGGCCCTTCTCCAGTGCCTGCGCGGGGGAGTACCGCTGGCCCTGGAGCAGGACGTTCAGGAGCGCGTCCTGGATGCCGAGCAGGCGGGTGCTGCGCACGACGCCGCCGGCGCCGGGGAGCAGGCCGAGGCTGACCTCGGGGAGGCCGATCTGGCTGCCGCGCGCGTTGAGGGCGATGCGACGGTTCATGATCAGGCACATCTCGTAGCCACCGCCGAGGGCGGCGCCGTTGATGGCCGCGACCTTCGGCACGGGCAGGAGCTCGAGCCGGCGCATGTTGCGCTTCATCTCGTCGACCTCGGCGGTCCAGGCCGCGGCGCGCTCCGGCGACGCGGCGAGGATCTCGCCGAGGTTGCCGCCGGCGAAGAAGGTCTTCTTCGCCGACGCAAGGACGATGCCCTTGATCGAGTTCTTGTCGGCCTTGTACTCGGCCTCGAGCGCGTCGACCACCTGACCGAGCGAGGTCTGGAAGTCCTGGCTCATGGTGTTCGCCGAGCCGGCGGGGTCGTCCATCGTCAGGGTGACGATCCCGTCGTCGTCCTTGGCGATCTTGAACGTGCCGATCGTGTCCTGCAGCGTCATGGGTTCAACAATTCCTTCTCGGCAGTCCGTACCGGGGTCAGAGGCGCTCGAGGACGGTGGCGATGCCCATGCCGCCGCCGACGCAGAGGGTGACGACGCCGAAGCGCTGGTCGCGCCGCTCCAGCTCGTCGATGATCGTGCCGACCAGCATCGCGCCGGTCGCGCCGAGCGGGTGGCCGAGCGCGATCGCGCCACCGTTGACGTTCACCTTGTTCTCGATGTCGTCCTGGTTCAGGCCCATGTCCTTGGCGAACCGGAGGACGACGGCCGCGAAGGCCTCGTTCATCTCGAACAGGTCGATCTGGTCGGCCGTCATGCCGGCCTTGGCGAGCGCCTTGCGGGTCGCCGGGGCGGGGCCGGTGAGCATGATCGCCGGGTCGGCGCCGCTGACGGCGGTGGCGAGGATGCGCGCCCGCGGGGTGAGGCCGAGGTCCTTGCCGACCTGCTCGTTGCCGATCAGGGTCAGCGAGGCGCCGTCGACGATCCCGGAGGAGTTGCCCGGGGTGTGGACGTGGTCGATCTTCTCGACCCAGTGGTACTTCTGCTGGATGACGGCGTCGAAGCCGCCCATCTCGCCGATCATCTCGAAGCTCGGCGACAGCTGGCCGAGGCCCTCGAGGGTCGAGTCGGCGCGCACGTGCTCGTCGTGGTCGAGCAGAACGACGCCGTTGCGGTCGCGGACCGGGATGAGCGAGCGGCTGAAGTAGCCGGACGCCTGCGCCTTGGCCGCGCGCTCCTGGGAGAGCAGCGCGTAGCGGTCGACGTCGGTGCGGGAGAAGCCCTCGATCGTCGCGATCATGTCCGCGCCGATGCCCTGGGGCGTGAAGTAGGTCTCGTACGCGGTCTCGGGGTCCATCGCCCAGGCGCCGCCGTCGCTGCCCATCGCGACGCGGGACATGGACTCGACACCGCCGGCGAGGATCAGGTCCTCGAAACCGGAGCGGACACGCTGCGCGGCCTGGTTCACGGCCTCCAGGCCGGAGGCGCAGAAGCGGTTGAGCTGGACGCCGGCGACGGTCTCGGGCAGGTTCGCGAGCAGCGCCGCGGTCTTGGCGATGTCGGCGCCCTGCTCCCCGACGGGGGAGACGCAGCCGAGGACCAGGTCGTCGATTCGCTGTTCGTCCAGGTTCGGGTAACGCTCGCGCAGCGCGTCGATCAGGCCCACGACCAGGGAGATCGGCTTCACGCCGTGCAGGGAACCGGTCTTCTTGCCGCGCCCGCGGGGGGTGCGGATCGCGTCGTACACGAACGCTTCGGTGCTCACGGCTGCCTCCGAACGGTAAGTGACTCGCCAGTAGCTTAGCGGCCCGTCCGGGACCCGCCGCCACCGGTCAGCATTGACTGCGTGTGCCGTGCAACACCCGAATGCATCGCCGAATTTCCGCGGAGGGCTAGGTTCGGCGCATGCATGATGCGCGTGAGTTGATCTCCCTCGGGGACGCGGCGGTCGCGGCCCTGGCCCGCCGGGGCTACGTCCTGGACCTGACCCCCATCGCCGACCTCCTGGCGGCCCGGAACGCCGCGATCCGCACCGGGGACGAGATGCGCGCGGAGTCCAAGCGCATCGCGGGCGAGGTCGGCAAGGCCGCCAAGTCCGGGGCCGACCGGGACGCGGTCGAGGCGCTCAAGGAGCAGGCGCGGACGCTCAAGGACCGGGTCCGCGAGACCGAGGAGGAGGCCGACCGCCTCAGCGCCGAGCTCCACGAGCTGATGCTCGGCATCCCGAACCTGCCCTCGCTCGACGCCCCGGACGGGCTCAGCGAGGACGACGCCGTCGAGGTCCGCCGCGTGGGGACGCCGCCGAGCTTCGAGACCGAGGTGCGCGACCACGTGGACCTGGGCGAGGCGCTCGGGATCCTCGACTTCGGCCGCGCGACCAAGCTCTCGGGCCCGCGGTTCGCCGTCGCCCGGGGCGCCGGTGCCGCCCTGGAGCGCGCGATCGCGACGCTGTTCCTCGACCTGCACACCCGCCGCCACGGTTACACCGAGTTCTCGCTGCCGACGCTGGTCACCCGCGAGACGATGACCGGCACGGGCCAGCTGCCCAAGTTCGAGGCGGACCTGTTCGCGACCGCGGCCGGCGACCGGGAGCTGTTCCTGATCCCGACCGCCGAGGTGCCGCTGACCAACCTGCACGCGAACGAGATCCTCGACGCGTCCGCCCTGCCGCTGGCCTACACGGCCCACACGGCCTGCTACCGCTCGGAGGCCGGGTCCTACGGCCGCGACACCCGCGGCATCCTCCGGCTGCACCAGTTCTCGAAGGTTGAGCTGGTCCGGATCTGCACGGCGGAGACGTCGAACGCCGAGCTGGAACTGATGGTGTCTCACGCGGAGGCGTGCCTCGCGGAGCTCGAGCTGCCCTACCGCGTCGTCCGCCTCGCCGCGGGCGACATGGGCTTCTCCGCCCAGCTGACCTACGACCTCGAGGTCTGGCTGCCGAGCCAGGACCGCTACCGCGAGATCTCGTCCTGCTCGGACTGCGGGACGTTCCAGGCCCGCCGGGCCGGGATCCGCGTCCGCGGCGCGGACAACACGCGCCAGCCGGCCGCGACCCTGAACGGCTCGGGTCTGCCGATCGGCCGGACGCTGGCCGCGATCCTGGAGAACTACCAGCAGCCCGACGGGTCGGTGCAGATGCCGAAGGCGCTCGTGCCCTACCTCGGGTTCTCCGCCCTGGCGGCCGACGGCACGCCCGTCTCGTGACGTTCGTGTCCTGACGGGTCCTCACGGAATTCTCGACCGGGAGAGGGGTGACGGCATGCGGATCGCCATGAACGTCGGGGGTGACGTGCTGGGCGCGCCGGTTCCCCCGATCCAGATCGCCGCGGACGCGCAGACGGCGGAGGAGGCGGGTTTCCCGGCCGTCTGGACCACCCACGTCGCCCGGGGCACCGACACCCTCGCGGCGATCGCGGTCGCCGGCACGCAGACCCGGTCGATCGAACTCGGGATCGGGGTCGTGCCGACCTACCCGCGCCACCCGCACGCCCTCGCGCAGACGGCCGCGACCGTGCAGTCGTTGTGCGGCGGGCGGTTCACGCTGGGGATCGGCAGCTCGCACCGCCCGGTCATCGAGACCGCGCTCGGCCTGGAGTACGCCAGCCCGGCGGCCCACATGCGCGAGTACCTGCAGGTGCTCACTGCGCTGCTGAGCACCGGCGAGGTGAGCCACACCGGCCGGTTCTACAACGTCGAGGCGAGCTTCACCGTCGTCGGCTCGACGGCGCCGTCGATCCTCGTCGCGGCGCTCGGGCCGAGGATGGTCGAGGTCGCCGGGACGTACGCCGACGGCACCGTCACCTGGATGACGGGAGCGCGGGGGATCGGTGAGCAGATCGCGCCCGGGCTGGCGAAGGCGGCGGAGGCGGCGGGTCGGCCCGCGCCCCGGATCGTCGTCGGCGTCCCGGTGGCGGTGTGCGACGACGTCGACGCCGGCCGTGCGGCCGCGCTGGCAACGTTCGCCCGCTACGACACCCTCGACAACTACCGCGCCCAGTACGACCGCGAGGGGTCGTCCGGCGTCGTGGACCAGACGATCTACGGGCCGGAGGAGACCGTGCTCCGCCGGCTGACCGAACTGCGCGACGCCGGCGCCACCGAGCTGTGGGCGGTGCCCTTCGGTGTCGGGCCCGACCCGGCCGCCGGCATCGCGCGAACGGTCACGTTCTTCGCGTCACTGGCTCCGGAGCTCTGACTCTGATTCTCCGTCAGTTGGTGGGGCCGGTCGTGGTCGAGGTGAGAACGGACCGACGCTGACCGGGGATGCGCCGCGCGAAGTTGGCCTCCTGCAGGAGCTTGTGCTCGGTGCAGAACCACATCGTCGCGCGGTAGAGGGGGGTGGTCACGGTGACCTGGTGGGGCGCCGGGGCGCCGCACTCCGGGTGCTCGTTCGAGCTGAACCAGGAGCAGGTGTGCATCTCGTCCTCCGTGCAAAGGGTCGCCGGTGCAGGCGGTGTACTGCGGGTCGTGCCGCTCCCCAACTGAGACGGGCGCGCATCCAAACCGGTTTCCTGGGGAGGGGAAATCCGCCGGTCGACCGGCCTTGAGTCAGCCGAACGTCTGATTTCACGGGGACGTACCCGGAAAAATCGGGCCGCCGGTGGCTGGACCTGGCGTCGGAAGCACGGTGTGCTGGACCCCGCCGGTCGAACGTCAGGTCAGGAGCTTCCGATGCCGCAGCCCGAAGGTGCCGAACTTGAGGCGGTCCGCGCCCGTCGCGAGGAGTTGAAGGCCAAGTACGTCCGCCCCCGGGCGGAGCGGCCGGCGCCGCCGACGGGCGGGATCCACCACCTCGCCCTGATCTGCCGCGACGTCGAGGAGACCATCCGCTTCTACTCCGAGTTCCTCGGCTTCCCGCTGGTGGAACTCGTGGAGAACCGGGACTACGCCGGGTCGAGCCACTTCTTCTTCGACCTCGGCAACCGGACCCTGCTCGGGTTCTTCGACTTCCCCGGCCACGAGCACCCCGAGTTCACCGAGACGCTCGGCAACGTCCAGCACATCGCGCTGTCCGTCACGCCCGAGCGCTTCGACGAGATCCGGGCGAAGCTCGACGAGGCGGGCGTCGACTACCTCGGCCCCGACCGCGGGGTCCACAACAGCCTGTACATCCGGGACCCCAACGGCACCGGGGTCGAGTTCTACCGGGAGCGGCAGGGCTGGTTCGAGGACGTCCACCTCGTGGACTGACCCGGACCGAGGGTTCCGGTTGCACTGGTCGAACATGTGTTCGACAATGGTGGAGTGAGTGCCACCGTCGCCGACCTGCGGGCCCTGCTCGAGCGGGCGCAACCCGGAGCGGTGCGCGTCGCCGCGGAGGCGCCGGCGACGAGTGGCGTGCTGCCGGTCGCAGCGGCGCTGCGGCCGCTGTTCCCGGGTGGTGGACTGCGGCGCGGGAGCGCCGTCGAGATCGGGGTCCGCGAGGACGTGGTCCCGGTCGGGCCGCGGGGTCGCCGGTCCGGCGCGGCCGGCCGGGGCGAGTCGAGCGGGTTCGGTGAGCGGCCCGGAGCCGGCGGCTGCTCGCTGGCACTGGCGCTGCTCGCGGAGGCCTCGGCCGCGGGGTCGTGGTGCGTGCTGGTCGGGGCGCCCGGGCTCGGGCTCGCCGCGGCCGCCGAGGTGGGCATCGACCTGAGTCGGTTTGCGCTGGTCCCCGCGCCGGGGCAGAACTGGGCCCGCGCGGTCGGGGCGCTGCTGGACGGCTTCGACCTCGTCGTCGCCCGGCCGCCCGCGGACCTGGCCCCGGCCGAGGCGCGGGCGCTGACCGCCCGGGCCCGCCACCACGGGACCGTCCTGGTCTCGCTCGGCCCGTGGCCGGGTGCCCAGGTACGGCTCACCCCCGTCCACTCGCGGTGGGAGGGCCTCGGGAATGGGCACGGCCGGCTGAGCGCGCGCCGGCTCCTGGTCTCCGCCGCCGGCCGCGGCACCGCGGGTGGTCGGCCGCGCAGCGCCGAGTTGTGGCTCCCGGCCGCCGACGGTGCGCCCGCGGCCCTGGAGGCGGCCTTCGCCCCGCCGGTCGAGGTGGCCGGGTGAGAACCAGTGGCCGGGTGAGGGTCAGTGGCCGGGGGAGGGAGCTCCGGACTCCGGGAACAGCTCCGGACGCAGCCAGCCGGCCTGGACGAGCAGGTGGACGTACTCGGGGTCGGCGATCGTGACCTCCGGCGGCAGGCCGAGGGCGACCGCGCGGTTGCGGACCTCGTCGAGGTGGCGCATGAGCGTCTCGGTGGTGACGCGCAGCTCCCGCGCGACCTGCTCGATGCCGGGGGGCCACTCCGTCAGCAGCGGGGGCCACTCGAGCAGGTCGGGGAACAGCAGGCGCAGGGCCTCCAGCTCGGCGTGCGTCGGGTCGCCGGGAAGGCCGCCGGGGGAGTTCGCGCGGCCGGGGCGGGCCGAGGCCAGCCGGGTGTCGTCCTCAAGGAGCACCCAGTGCTCGCGGACGATCGAGCCGACGATGCGCAGGGCGACCCGGGGCGCCGCGGTCGTCTCCTCGCGCTGGGCGTACCGCGGGGGCTGGCCCCAGGGGTGGATGAGCACCCCGTTGCGGTTCGTGGACTCGAAGGCCCAGCCGTCCTCGGTGCACGTCACCGTGAGGGCCAGTCGGGAGATCCGGGCGTCGTGGGTGTGCCCGATCGGGAGCTCGGCGGCGCGGCCGACGGTCACCGACTCACCGGGATGCATGCCTCGGGTGGCGAGGGTGTGCAGCACGTCGTCGATGCGTTCGACCACGACCAGTCGACGATCGCCCAACACGACACCTCCGGATGCGCCCGGTTTGGGCCCAAGTGTCGGTCACCTTAGGGCGAGGTTCCGGCGTGTGGCCACTGCGCGGCGCGTCACGACTCGCCGAACCGCTTGACTTGTTCGAACATGCGTTCGAACATCGACGCATGGGACGTGCGGCGCGGACGATCGCGATCTGGTCGCCGGACTGGCCGGTGGTGACCGCCGCCGCGGCCGCGGGGCTGGACCCGGCGGCCCCCGCCGCGGTGCTCGCCGCCGGGCGCGTCCTCGCCTGCACGGCCTCGGCCCGGGAGGCCGGGGTGCGCCGCGGGTTGCGGCGGCGCGAGGCGCAGTACCGCTGCCCTGACCTGGCGATTCTCGCCCGCGACCTCGCCGAGGAGTCCCGCGCGTTCGAGCCGATCGTCGTCGCCGTCGAGTCGCTGGCGCCGGGGGTCGAGATCGTCCGGCCGGGGCTGTGCACGGTGGCCGCCCGCGGTCCGGCCCGGTACTTCGGGGGCGACGAGGCGGCCGCCGCGCGCCTGGCCGACGAGGCCTCCGCGGCCGGCCCCGGTGATCTGTGCCGGGCCGGGGTCGCCGAGGGCGCGTTCGCCGCCGCCCTGGCCGCCCGGGTCGGCCGGATCGTCCCGGCGGGGCAGACCCCGGAGTTCCTCGCCCCCTATCCGGTCGACGTCCTCGACCGGCCCGACCTCGCCGACCTGCTCCGCCGGCTCGGCCTGCGGACGCTGGGCGACTTCGCCGGCCTGCCCCCGGCCGACGTCACGGCCCGGTTCGGGGCCGACGGCGGCTTCGCCCACCGGTTGGCCCGGGGCGAGGACCCCCTGCCCCCGGACGGGCGGACCCCGCCGCCGGACCTCGTCGTCACCACCCACCTGGATCCGCCTGCCGAGCAGGTGGAGCGCGCCGCCTTCGCTGCCCGTCCGCTCGCCGATCAGCTGCACGCGCGGCTGACCGCGGTCGGCCTGGGCTGCACCCGGCTCGTGGTGGAGGCCGAGACCGAGACCGGCGAACGCCACGAACGCATTTGGCGCTACGAGGGCGTGCTGGACGCCGCCGCGATCGCCGAACGCGTCCGCTGGCAGCTCGACGGATGGCTGACGGCACGTCAGGTCAAGCACCGGCCGCGCGGTGGCATCGCCGTCCTGCGCCTGACGCCGGACGAGGTCATCCCGCACGGGGGCGACCAACTGGGGTTCTGGACGCACGGCGCCGACGCCGAGGCGGCTGAGCGCGCCGGCCGGGCGTTGGCCCGGGTGCAGGGGATGCTCGGCCAGCCGGCCGTCCTCACCGCGGTGCTGGCCGGCGGCCGGGGCCCGGGGGAGCGGATCCGCTACGTCGCGTGGGGCGACCCGCGCGGCCCGCTCGAGCGCGAGGCCGAGGAGACCGGTCCGTGGCCCGGCCGGATCCCCGCCCCGAGCCCGGCCCTGGTCCCGCCCTCCCCGGTCCCGGCCCAGCTCGTCGACGACGGCGGGCTCCCGGTCGCGATCAGCTCCCGCTACGCGATCTCCGCCCCGCCCGCGAAGCTCCGTGTGGGCGAGGAGTCCCCGCGGCCCGTGCTGTCCTGGGCCGGTCCCTGGCCCGCCGAGGAGCGGTGGTGGGACGCCTCCCGGGTCGACGGCGCCCGGATCGACGGCGGCGCGGTGAAGGTCCGCGTCCAGGTCGCCACCGCCGACGGCACCGGCTGGCTGCTGATCAGCCAGGGCGGCCGCTGGTTCGTCGAGGCCGTCTATGACTAGCCCTTCCTCCTGCGGGATGACGTCCCGCAGTGGTGAGTGTCAGCCCTCCTGCGGGCCGACAAGGGCTCCCCAGGGACGTCATCCCGCAGAGGGGAGGCGGGGGTAGATGGGGTGGGAGAACCCGCCGATGCCGTGGCGGGAGCTGGAGAAGCGGCTCTCCGGGAAGTTCCCGCCGAACGGGGAGAACCGGCCCCCCGAGAACCGGGCCCCCAACGGGCAGAAGCTGGCGTTCGGGCCGGAGGTGGAGCGGCCGGGGAGCTACCGGCGGGCCCCGTACCGGCCGAAGGAGATCGAGCGCGCGACCGACGTCGTGCCCTACGCCGAGCTGCACGCGCACTCGAACTTCAGCTTCCTCGACGGGGCGAGCCACCCGGAGGAGCTGGTCGAGGAGGCGGTGCGGCTCGGGCTGACCGGGCTCGCGATCACCGATCACGACGGGTTCTACGGCGTCGTCCGGTTCGCGGAGGCGGCGGAGAGGCACGGGCTGTCGACGATCTTCGGCTCGGAGCTCTCGCTCGGTCTGACGAAGGCTCAGAACGGCGTCCCGGACCCGGAGGGGACGCATCTGCTCGTCCTCGCGCGGGACCCGGACGGGTACGCCCGCCTGTCCACCGTGATCAGCGAAGGTCACGCGCGGGGTGGGGAGAAGGGCCGCCCGATCCATCACCTCGAGGAGGTCGCGGCCGCGGCCGACGGGCACTGGCTGATCCTCACCGGGTGCCGGAAGGGCGCGGTACCGGCGGCGCTGACGAGGAAGGGGCCGCACGGCGGCGAGGAGGCGGCGGCGCGCGAGCTCGACCGGCTCGTCGCCCTGTTCGGTCGGGACCACGTCGCCATCGAACTCACCGCCCACGGCTACCCCGACGACGACGCGCGGCTCGACGCGCTCGCCGGCCTGGCCCGGCGGTTCCGGCTCCCGGCCGTCGCGACCGGCAACGTCCACTACGCGACCCCGGAGCGGCGCCGGCTCGCCACCGCCCTCGCGGCCGTGCGGGCCCGGCGCAGTCTCGACGAGCTGGCCGGCTGGCTGCCCGCGGCCGGGACCGCGCACCTGCACTCCGGGGCGGAGATGGCGGCACGGTTCGCGCGGTACCCCGGCGCGGTCGCGGCTGCGCACGCCCTCGGGCAGGAGTGCGCGTTCAACCTCTCGCTGATCCGGCCGCGGCTGCCGGACTTCCCGGTCCCGGCGGGGCACACCGCGATGAGCTGGCTGCGCGAACTCACCTACCGCGGGGCCCGGGAGCGCTACGGCCCGCGGGAGGCGGAGACCCAGCCGGGGGCGTGGGCGCAGATCGACCACGAGCTCGCGATGATCGAGAAGCTGGACTTCCCGGGCTACTTCCTCATCGTCCACGAGATCGTCGACTTCGCGCGCAGCCGGAACATCCTCTGCCAGGGCCGGGGCTCGGCGGCGAACTCCGCGGTCTGTTACGCGCTCGGCATCACCGCCGTCGACGCCGTCTACTACCAACTGCTCTTCGAACGCTTCCTCTCCCCGGAACGCGGCGAGCCGCCGGACATCGACATCGACATCGAGTCCGGCCGCCGGGAGGAGGTCATCCAGCACGTCTACTCCCGCTACGGGCGCAAGCACGCGGCGCAGGTCGCGAACGTCATCTCCTACCGGCCGCGCTCGGCGGTGCGGGACATGGCCAAGGCGCTCGGGTACTCGACCGGTGCCCAGGACGCCTTCGCCAAGGAGGTGCACCGCTACAGCGGCGACATGGCCGACACCGACGACATGCCGGCGGACGTGCTCGAACTGGCCGGGCAGGTGGCGAAGTTCCCGCGGCACCTGGGCATCCACTCCGGGGGGATGGTGATCTGCGACCGCCCGGTGGTCGAGGTCGTCCCGGTCGAGTGGGCGCGGATGGAGAACCGCACCGTCATCCAGTGGGACAAGGACGACTGCGCCTCGCCGCTGGTCAACCTCGTCAAGTTCGACCTGCTCGGACTCGGGATGCTCTCGGCGCTGCACGGCTGCTTCGACCTGATCCGCGACTTCCACGGCACGGAGTGGACGCTCCAGTCGATGCCGAAGGAGGACCCCGAGGTCTACGAGATGCTCTGCCGGGCGGACTCGGTCGGGGTGTTCCAGGTCGAGTCCCGGGCGCAGATGGCGACGCTGCCGCGCCTGCGGCCGCGCTGCTTCTACGACCTCGTGCTGGAGATCGCGCTGATCCGGCCGGGGCCGATCCAGGGCGGGTCGGTGCACCCGTTCATCCGCCGCCGGGCGGGCAAGGAGCCGATCACCTACCCGCACCCGTCGCTGGAGAACTGCCTGCGGCGCACGCTCGGCGTCCCGATGTTCCAGGAACAGCTCATGCAGATGGTGGTCGACGCCGCCGGTTGCACCCCCGAGCAGGCCGACCGGGTCCGCCGCGCGGTCGGGTCGAAGCGGTCCCCGGAGCGCGTCGCCGAACTGCGCGCGGAGCTCTACGAGGGCATGCGCCGGACGCACGGCATCACCGGCGAGACCGCGGACACGATCTTCAACCTGATCGCGGCGTTCGCGAACTTCGGCTTCGCCGAGAGCCACTCGATCAGCTTCGCGCTGCTGGTCTACGCCAGCTCGTGGCAGAAGCTGCGGTACCCGGCCGCGTTCTGTGCCGCGCTGCTCAACGCGCAGCCGATGGGGTTCTACTCACCGCAGTCGCTGGTCGCCGACGCGCGCCGCCACGGGGTCGAGGTGCTGCGGCCGGACGTCAACCTCTCCGCCGCGGGGGCGAGCCTGGAGCCGGCCGGGCCGGGGAACCACGAGCCGGAGACGTCCTGGGGGAGGGCCGCGATCCGGCTCGGACTCTCCGGGGTCCGCTCGATCGGTGACGACCTCGCCGAGCGGATCGAGGCCGAGCGGCGCGCGAACGGCCCGTACGCCGACCTCGCCGACTTCGCGCGGCGGACGCAGGCCGGCGCGGCCCACATCGAGGCGCTCTCCACCGCGGGGGCGTTCGACAGTCTCGGGCTCGCGCGCCGGGAGGCGCTGTGGGCGGCGGGGGCCGTCGCGCAGACCGGGCCGGACCAGATCGCCGGCACGGTGGTCGGGCACCGCGCCCCGCGGCTGCCGGAGCTGGAGCAGGTCGAGCTGACGATGGCCGACCTGTGGGCCACCGGCATCACCCCGGACGGGCACCCGATGGAGAACATGCGGACGCACCTGAACCCCGACATCCTCCCGATCTCCGCCCTCGCCTCGACGCCGGACCGCTCGAAGGTCCGGGTCGCCGGTGTGGTGACGCATCGTCAGCAGCCGCAGACCGCGGCGGGGACGATCTTCCTCAACCTCGAGGACGAGACCGGGATGCTCAACGTCATCTGCTCCCCGGGGGCGTGGGCCCGGCACCGGCGGATCGCGCGCGACTCCGCGGCGCTGGTCATCCGCGGCCGCCTGGAGCGCTCCGAGGGGGTCATCAGCCTGGTCGCGGAGAACTTCGTCCGCCTCGAGATGGCCGTCGGCACCCGTTCGCGCGACTTCCGCTGACGGCGAATCAGAGGTTCCCCGCGACGGGTGTGGGCCGCTAGCGTGCCGGCCATGAATACACGGAGTCAGATCGCGTGTGCGCTGGCCGGCCTCATCGGGGTGCTGATGATCCCGCCGGCGTTCCTCATCGCCGACTACTTCGTGCCGCCGGACGCGAACTGGACGACCGACGAGTTCGCCGCGTTCTACGGCGACCCGGACCGCATCCGCGCCGGCCTGCTGATCCTGCTCGTCGCGGTCGTCGGGTGGGCCGCGGTCGTGGCGGTGGTCAGTGTGCAGATGCTGCGCTTCGAGGGTCCGCGTCCGGTGCTGACCGCGCTGTTCGCCGTCACCGGCACCACGACCTTCGTCCTCCTGACGCTGTTCGCGGTCTTCCTCACCGCCGCCGCGTTCCGGCCGGAGCGCTCCGGCGAGAGCCTGCAGCTGCTGCACGACGTCGGATGGTTCATGGCGTTCCTGACCGCACCGGTGTTCTCGACCCAGGCGCTGGCGATCGGCGCCGCCGTGCTGGGGGACCGCTCGGCCCGGCCGGTCTACCCGCGCTGGCTCGGCTACGTCTGCGTGTGGGTGGCGCTGCTGCTCCTGCCGGGCGTGGTGCTGCTGTTCTTCCACTCCGGCCCGTTCGCGTACCACGGCGTGATCTCGTACTGGATCCCGCTGTTCACGTTCGGCGGCTGGATGGCGGCCATGGCGTTCTGTGCCCTGCTGGCCGCGCAGGCGGAGGCGCGCACCGCGGCGGCGACGCCGGCCGTGGAGCCGGTGCCGGCCTAGGCCGACCCCTCCGGCGCTGCCTCGGGCATTCCCTTCGTCAGGCGCGCGATCTGCCAGGCGTGGGCGACGGTCCGGCCGGCGCTGTCGCGCACGACGGCGCGCTCGTCGAACCACCCGTCCGCGGGCGTCACCTGCCCGGCGGACACCGTGACGGCGAGCGGGCCGGGGGCCGGCCGCGTGCGCAGGTGCCAGGTCATCGAGACCGTCGGCGACCAGCCGACGTAGCCGAGCTGGAACGGCGTCGGGACCAGGGCGTCGGCCGCCACGATCGCGACGAACGGGTCGGGGTCCTCGCCGGTGAGCAGGCGGACCCAGGCCGTCACGACGGCGTCGGGGCGCTCCGGGCTCACGACGTCGCGGGGCCCGAAACCCGGGGGGTAGCGGACCGAGACGCTGTCGAGGATCGAGGGACCGGTACCGGGACGGATGCCCGGCGCCGCGCACCGGCTCTCGTCGACCGGGAGGGCGGACGGGTCCGCCGGCACGTCGTCGGTCGGGGTGTCGGTGCAGACGACCGTCGACTCCAGGATCATGACGCCGTTCTGCCGGAGCAGCACCCGCGCGTTGGACAGCGTGCGGCCCGTGCCGTTGACGGTCACCTCGAGCTCGGCCGGTCCCGGGCGGGAGGCCTTGAAGAACGTCGTGGAGACGGACTGGGGGTGCTCGCGCCCGGTCTCGGCCAGCGCGGCCCGCGCGGTGATCGCCGCCAGGTAACCGCCGTTCGGGTTGCCGAAGGCGCTCCAGTACGGGGTCAGCTCGGCGGTGTAGCGGCCGGGGCCGGTGGCGGAGACGGCGGTGGCCTCGGCGAAGGTCATGGGGTCGAAGATTACCCAGCCCCTGCTCAGCCCGACGCGGAGTCCTCAACCCGGCGACGGAGGCCGTCGATGAGCAGGTCGAGGCCCGTGGTGAACGCGCGGGGCGAGGCGCCACTTCCGCGACTCGCCTCGACGAGGGCGGTCCCGAGGACGTAGTTGACCAGCACGCTGATCGCGTCGACGGACTGGGCGCGGGTGAAGCCGGCCGGGCGCAGCAGGCCGACCAGGCGGTCGCGGACCGCGATCACCCACGGCCCGTCGAGGGAGGTGGTGATGATCAGCTGGGCGATCCCCGGCCGGGCGACCAGGGCGTCGTGGATCTCGACCAGGACCTCGCGCAGGCTCTGTGCCCAATCGCCCTGAGGGTGCGTCAGCTCCGGGACCTCCAGCGCCCGTCCGACCATCACGTCGAGCAGCGCCTCTTTCGAGTCGAGGTAGCTGTACAACGTCATGTGGCTGACGCCGAGCTCGGCCGCAACCCGGCGGAAGCTCACGGCGTCGAGACCCTCGCCGTCGAGGAGGGTCAACGCGGCGTCGGCGATCTCGGCCACGGTGACCTTCTTGGGGCGTCCCCGCGGCCGGCGCGAACCCGTCGTTGACACCGTCACACTCCGAGCCTACGGTACGAACAGATTTATTGATACAGCGTAAATAAATCCCGCAGAAAGACTCGGTGCCCGCGACATGACCACTGCCGACCGCACCCGCGAGATCGTTCCCGAGGACGACTCCTGGGCGCACCATCCGCGCCCGGAGGACCCGTTCTGGAACGAGTCCGGCCTGTTCACCTTCATGGTCCCCGAGCTGGACATCAACGGGTACTTCTACGTCTGGCACCGGCCCAACATGAAGCTGACCTCCGCCGGGGTCGCGCTGTGGGACGCGGTCGGCACGGAGACCCACAACTGCCTGTTCTCGGAGTGGTACCACTTCAACCCGATGGCGCCGGACACGGACATGTTCAACTTCCGGCTGGGCAACGGGATGAGCTGCGAGCTGCTCGAACCGCTCAAGCGGTACAAGCTCGGCTACGCCGGCGACGAGATGCAGCTCGACCTGCTGTGGGAGGGCGCGTACCACCCGCCGAACCTGCACTACTCGAACAGCGACGCCGACGGCTTCGAGGTCTGGGGCTCGGTGCACTACGAGCAGCTCGGCTCGGTCACCGGCACGATCACCCTGCGCGGCGAGACGATCCCGGTCGACTGCCACGCGTTCCGTGACCACTCGCGCGGCCTGCGTCCGGGCCCGGCGCGCAACCAGTCCGGCGGCGGATTCGACTACGGCTGGGCGTCGGAGCGGACGTCGTTCGCGGTCACCTCGGCGCGGCCCGACCCGACCGCCCCGGTCACCGCGAGTTCGGTCGACCGCATCGGCTACGGCCACTTCGTCCAGGACGGCAAGCTCGGGCAGATCACCGGTGGCCGGCGCGTCGTGCTGGAGCGGGAGCCGGACGGCCGTCCGCGGCGCGTCGAGCTGCTCCTGGAGGACGAGCACGGTCGCGAGATGCGTGCCGTCTCGCGCGTCCGCAACTGCCTGAAGTGGCACAGCCTCTGGCACATGCAGTGGTGCCTGGCCGAGTGGGAGATCGACGGCGAGCACGGGTGGGGCGAGAACCAGGACTGGTTCGACATCAACGTGATCCGCCGTCACCAGCGCGAGAACCTGGGCGCCGCCCGATGACGAGCCCGCGAGTCGAGGACCCGCTCCACGGTCGGTCGCGGCCGGGTTCGTCCTGGACGACGACCAACGTCGGTGAGGCGGTGCCCGGTGTGCAGACGCCGCTGGGCTGGTCGATCTGGGGCCCCGCCGGTGAGGAGGGCCTGCGCCGCGCGTTCCACACCCTGGGTGCGCTGAACCGGGACGAGACCGCCGTGCCGACGGCGTCGGAGGACCGGCTGTTCTCCGCGTTCTACGGCCGGATCGCGCTGCAGTTGGACATCCTCTGCGCCTGGGCCGACCGGATCCCCGGCACCAGCGGCGATGCGATGGCACGTCAGATCTTCACGTTCGTCCCGCCGGACTACGTCTCACGGCCGCAGCGGCGGTACTACCCGCGCGTCGCGGTCCGGGCCGGCGTCCCGTGGGTGCGTGGCCCGAAGGCGATCCGCGCCAGCCGGACCCGCATGCAGGGCGTGTGGTCCGACGCGGTCGCGCGCGTCGACGGTCTCGACGAGGCCGGGGCCCGGGCGCTGCTGATCACCGGCGCGGACGAGTTCCGGCAGGTCATCTACCACCACACGGTGCTCACGCTCGGCGCGGTGCAGCCGGTGTACGACCTGCTCGCCAAGATCTGCGCCGGCACCGACCTCACGCCGCAGGACCTCGCCGGAGGACACGGCGGGCACGAGGAGACGGCGATGGTGCGCGACCTGTGGGCGTGCTCGCGCGGCCGACTGCCGGTCGAGCGGTTCGTCGCGGACTACGGCTACCACGGCCCGCGCGAGGGCGACATCTCGATCACGACGTGGCGTGAGAACCCGACGCCGGTGCACAAGCTGGTCGAGGCCTACGCGGCGCAGCCGGAGTCCGAGAACCCCGAGGCCGTCGAAGCGGCCCAGCAGCGGCGGCGGCACGAGTTGGAGGCGAAGCTGCTGGCCGCGACGTCGGCCGCGCGCAAGCCGCTGGCCCGCACCGCGCTGAAGCTCGCCGGCACGTACCTGCCCCTGCGCGGCGTCGGCAAGGTGGCGTTCCTGCAGGGCGTTGACGTGACCCGCATGGCGGCCCGTCGGCTCGGTGAGCTGGCCGTCGCGGACGGCCGCCTGCTCGACCGCGAGGACATCTTCTTCTTCACCCTCGACGAGCTGCGGACCGGCTGGCCGGCGCACGCCATGGAGCTGGTCGCCGAGCGTCGGGCGGCGTACGAGAAGTACCGCACGCTCGACCTGCCCGAGTTCTGGGTGGGGGAGCCCGAGCCGGCCCCGGCGCCAGAGGCGACGGCGGGCACCATCACCGGCATCGGCGCGAGCCCCGGTGTGGTCGAGGGTCGAGCGCTCGTCCTCGAGGACCCCGCCGGGGCCGACATCGAGGACGGCGACATCCTGATTGCCCGTCACACCGACCCGGCGTGGGCGTCGCTGATGTTCCTGTCCGGCGGCCTGGTCTCCGACATCGGCGGCCTGATGAGCCACACCGCGGTCGTCGCCCGCGAGCTCGGAATCCCGTGCGTGGTCAACACCCGCACGGCCATGCACACCCTGCGTACCGGCGATCGCATCCGCGTCGACGGGAACGCCGGCACCGTCGAACTCCTCGGGAGAACTTCGTGAAGCTCGGACTGCTGCTGCCGACCGTCCACTCGATCGCGCTCAACGAGATGGCCCTCCGCGGCGCAGAGGCGCTCGGGGTCGACGACGTCTGGGTGCTCGACCACATGATGGGCCTGACCCACCCGGCCCTGTGGTCCGAGTTCCCGGCCGCCTCCGCGCTGCCCGACCCGGACGCGTTCCTCGACCCGTTCTGCGTGGCGGCCGCCCTCGGCGGTGGCACGGACCTGCGCTTCGGGCTGTCCGTCACCGACGCCGTCCGCCGTGCCGGGCCGGACCTGGCCCGCGCCGCCCTGACCGTGAACGACGCCTGCCGGGGCGGGTTCGTCCTCGGTCTGGGCTCGGGTGAGGCCGAGTCGCTCGTGCCCTACGGCTACGACTACAAGCGTCCGGTCGACCGGCTCGAGGCGGCGCTGCGCGACATCCGCTCGCTGCTCGACACCGGCAACATGCCGAGCGGTTCGGGTCGCATCGGTCTGGACCGCTCGGGTCCGAAGGGCGTGCCCGAGGTCTGGGTCGCGGCGAAGATGCCGCGGATGCTGGAGCTGACGGGCCGTTACGCCGACGGCTGGCTGCCGTTGCCCAGCCCGCCGGAGGAGTACGCGGCGCAGTATCAGGCGGTGCGCGAGGCCGCCGAGCGCGCCGGCCGCCCGGCACCGACGGCGTCGATGGTCCCGGCCGTCATCTTCGGTGACTCCCGGGACTCCGTGCTCGGTGTGCTGGAGGACGTGCCGGTCGTCAAGCTGATCGCGTACTACCTGCCGGCGTACGTGTGGGACCGCTACGGCGTCGAGCACCCCGGCGGTCCGAACTGCCGTGGCCAGATCGACCTGATTCCGCACGAGCTGGACCCGAAGGCCCTGCGCGAGACGGCCAAGCGCATCCCGGTCGAGCTCGTCGAGGAACTCGCCTGGTTCGGCAACGCCGACGAGATCGCCGCCCGGCTCAAGCCGTACGCGGAGGTGGGGCTGGAGCACATCGTCCTCGGCGACGTCACCGGCACCACCTACGCGCCTGAGGAGACCGCCCGCGTCCTCGGCGGTCAGCTGCCGCGGCTCGTGGAGCTCATGCACGCGCTCTGACCGACGCCGCGTCAGCCCCGGCCCAGTACCCGGTTCAGAGCCGGGGCGACGTCGCGATGGGTCCGGATCGGGGCGGTCATGCCCTTGCCGAGCTTGGCGATGTCCCGGCCGAGGTCGCGGTCGTGCTCGCCGTCGGTCTGCAGCAGGACGTGCAGTTCCCGGAACCGGCGGGCGACGTCCCGTGGGTCGGGCCCGGCGTTGTGCACGGCGTCGGTGAGCAGCACGCCGACCTGCCGGCGGGCGCCCGAGGTCTTCAGCACCGCGTCGCCGACGGTGAGGGCGAAGTGGACGTTCGTCAGTCCGCGCGCGGGGATCCGCAGCAGGCGGTCGAGCAGGACGACGGGGGAGGTGTTGCCGGTCAGCGGCTCCAGGAGTGCGGCGTCCGACCAGAACCCGACGAGGGCGAGGCGGTGCCCGGCGCCCGGGCCGGAGAGGGCGCTGGACAGGGCGGCGACGGTCGCGGCGGCCACCCGCACCTTCTCGCCGCGCATCGACCCGGAGACGTCGACCATGAGCACGACGTCGATGCTGCGGCGCACCGACTCGCGCACGATGATGTCCGTGTCCTCGGGCACGGGGCGCTCGGTGAGGACCTCCAGCGTTCGGTCGAGGTCGATCTCGTCGGAGCGGTAGTGGTACGGCACCGAGATCGGCCGGCCCGAGCCCGCGGCCACGTCGGCGTCCCGCCAGGTCCGGCGCAGCGCCAGGTTGCGCGAGATCTGACGGGCCATCCGATCGATCTCCGGGTCCGGCTCCCGTTCCTCGAGCAGGTCGCCGACATCCCGCCAGGAACCCGCCTGCGCGGTGACGACGGTGCGCTGCGACCCCGGCGGGGGAGGGCCGCCGGTCTCGGCGTCGCGGTCCGCGCCGAGGTCGAGCACCAACGGCGGCCCACCGCCGCCGAACAGCGACGGCATCTCCGTCAGCTTCTTGGGCCGACGCCGCAACGGTGCGAGCCCTTCCCGCAGCGGGTTGTCGGAGGGGAAGCCGTCGGGGTCGTCGAGGAGAACGCTGTTACCGCCCGGGCTGCGCCGGGCCCTCAGAAAAAATGGCGCTCCCAGATGTCCCGGATGACGTCCTCGGGGGTACGGTCGCTGGCCTCGTCGAGCGAGATACGGGCGGACAGCGCGAGCAACGCGGCGTCGAGGACGCGGTTGCGATGCGCCTCCTCGGCGTCGGTGCCGGTGGCCAGGCCGGTGAGTTCGGACGCGATCGCGGTCAGGTCGATCGCCCCGCGCACGGACGACCCGCGCCGCAGTTCCTTGTGCCCGCGGGTGGCGCGCGTGATCGCGACGGCGTCGGCAACGAGGCGGTCGTCGGTGCACCCGGTGCGGGTGGCGACGATCGCCTCCTCCTCGGCGGCGTCCTGGTAGCCGACCGCGAGGCGGCACCAGCGGTCGTAGACCGAGTCGGAGATCCGGGCGGTGCCGACCGAGTCGTACGGGTTCATCGAGGCGACGACGCGGAAGGTGTCCTTGGCGGTGATCAGACCCACGCGCGGGACGGCGATCTGACGTTCCGCCATGGCGGCGAGGAGGACGTTCACCGTGTCCTCGGGAGCCCGGTTGAACTCCTCGATGTAGAGGAAGCCGCCGCCCTGCATGGCTTCGAGCAGCGGACCGGCGACGAAGTTGTCCGCGCTGTAGTCCTCCTTGAGGACCCGCGCCGGGTTGTGGTGGCCGACCAGGCGGGCCGCGGTGAGCTCGGCGTTGCCCTCGACCAGGACGAACGGAACGCCCCAGTTCGCGGTGATCGCCCGCAACAGCGTCGACTTGCCCGTGCCGGGCGGGCCTTCGAGCAGGATGTCGCGGCCGGCGCTCACGGCGGCGAGCACGAGGTCGAGTTCGCGCGTGCGTCCGACCACCTTGGCCGCGATCGCATCCCGGCGGGACTGGTCGATCACACGTTCTCCTTCTCGGGCAGCGGGGCTGTCCGCACGGTACCCAACGACGTCAGCCGCGGAGGCGCATCCGCACGTTCGGCAACTCCGGGGCGGGGAGCGTGTGCGTCCACGCGGCGGGGAAACGGCCGAACCGGCCGTCGTCCGTCGGGTGGGCGTGCTGGCGCTGCCACTCCTCACGGAACTCGACGATCTCCTCGTGGCTGCGGCCGACGAAGTTCCACCACATCACGATCTGCTCCCCGAACGGCTCGCCGCCGAGGACCAGGAACCGGGTGGGCACGTTGCCGGCGCGGACGCGGATCCCGTCGGCGCCCGTGGGCACGAAGGCGATCTCGCCGCGCGTCGCCGTGACGGTCCCACCCGGCGCCTCCGCGGTGACGGTGCCGGTGTCGCAGAGCAGGCCGTGCTCGTGCGTGCGCGGGACGGGGATCTCCAGCGTCGCGCCGGCCGGCAGGACGACCTCGGCGCCGGTGAGAGCCGTGAACGTGGGCACCGGCGAGCTGGTCCCGAACAGCGCGCCGAGGAAGACGTTGACGCGCGCGCCGTCGACGTCGAACGGCGTCGGGGCGTAGTGGTCGAGTCGGCGCTCGGTGTTGCGATGGGACTCAGGCAGTGCCACCCACAACTGGGCGCCGTGCAGCAACGAGGTGTTCGGCGTCGAGAACTCCGAGTGGGCGATGCCGGAGCCCGCCGTCATGAGGTTGACCTCCCCGGGGCGGACGACCTGGTGGGCGCCGGAGGTGTCGCGGTGCTCGAGTTCGCCGGCGAACAGCCAGGAGACGGTCTGCAGCCCGGTGTGCGGATGGCCCGGCAGCACCATGCCGCCGGTGACCGCGACGTCGTCGGGTCCGTAGTGGTCGACGAAGCACCAGGCACCGATCAGCGACCGCGACCGCTGGGGGAGGGCCCGTCGCACCGTCATGTCGCGCGGTCCGCCGAGCGGCACCTCGCGCTGGCCCAGTACGACAGGTTCAGTCATCGCCGCAGCGTAGCCCGCGCGAGGCGTGGGTAGCCTGCGGTGATGAGCGAGCAGAGCAGCCCGGACGTCACCGTTCGCAACGCCCCGCAGGAGGGGCGGTTCGAGATCCACGTCGACGGCAAGCTTGCCGGCGTGGCCGAGTACACCGAGGAGACCGGCCACCGGACGTTCGTCCACACCGAGGTCGACGACGCGTTCTCCGGGCAGGGACTCGCGGGCGTCCTCGTCCGCGCGGCGCTGGACACGACGCGGGAGGACGGGCTGCGCATCCGCGCGACCTGCCCCTACGTGCGGCGTTTCCTGGAGAAGAACGACGACTGGGCCGATCTCGTGGACACCGCCGAGGACGCGAGCTAAGTTACCGGCGAGTACGCTCTCCCGACCCGAGAGGCTCGCCGTGACGACGCTCGACCGGTCCCGTTCCACCCACGACGTTCTCAACCAGGTCCCGCCGCTGGTGGGGCACAACCTCTACGCCGGCGACCCGGCCTTGGTCGAGGCGATCGCCCGCGAGGGCGGGGAGTGGGGGACCGAGCGGCTGCTCTCGGCGGGCGCGGCGGCGGGCAGCGCCGAGGCCCAGGAGCACGCCGAGCGGGCGGAGCGCCACGAGCCGGTGCTGCACACGCACGACCGCTACGGCAACCGCGTCGACACCGTCGAGCTCGACCCGTCGTGGCACTGGCTGCTCGGGCAGGCCGTCGAGCGCGAGATCACGTCCCTGCCGTGGCGTTCGCCGGGTCCGGGTGCCCACGTGGTCCGCGCGGCGCTGCTGCGCATGTGGATCGAACTCGACATGGGCGTCCTGTGCCCGGTGTCGATGACGTACGCGGGCGTGCCGGCGTTGCGGCGGCAGCCGGAGATCGCCGCGGAGTGGGAGCCCCGTCTGACGTCCACGAGCTACGCCGACGGCGCGCTCATGGGCATGGCGATGACGGAGAAACAGGGCGGGTCCGACCTGCGCGCGTCCACCACCCGCGCGGAGCCGATCGGCGACGGCTGGTGGGAGATCACCGGGCACAAGTGGTTCTGCTCGTACCCCAGCTGTGACGCGTTTCTGACGCTCGCTCAGACGGCTGCGGGTGTCTCGTGCTTCTTCATCGAGCGCACGGCCCCGGGCTTCCGCGTGCAGCGGCTGAAGGACAAGCTCGGGACGCGGAGCCTGCCGAGTTCGGAGGTCGAGTTCGACCGCGTCCCGGCCCGGATGGTCGGCGTCGAGGGCCGCGGGATCCCGACGATCATCGAGATGGTCAACCACACCCGCCTCGACTGCCTGATCTCCTCGTCGGCGACGATGCGCGCCGGTCTGACGCAGGCCGTTCACCACGCGCGGCACCGCTCGGCTTTCGGACGTCCGCTGGTCGAGCAGTCGGCGATGCGGAACGTGCTCGCGGACCTCGCCGTCGAGTCCGAGGCGGCGACGGTGCTCGCGATGCGCGTCGCCCGCTCGTACGACGAGGGTGCGGCCGGGGCGGAGGGCGCGAACGCCTTCCGGCGCCTGGCGACCGCGGTGGCCAAGTACTGGGTGTGCAAGCGCGCGCCGGGTCACGCGGCCGAGGCGCTCGAGTGCCTGGGCGGCAACGGGTACATCGAGGAGTCGGGCCTGCCGCGGATCTACCGCGACGCCCCGCTGAACTCGATCTGGGAGGGCTCCGGCAACGTCGCCGCCCTCGACGTCCTGCGGGCCCTGACCCGCGAGCCCGAGTGCCTGCCGGCGTTCCTCGCCGAGTGCGACCTCGCTGCCGGCGCGGACCGTCGCCTCGACGCCCACCTGTCCGAGACCCGCTCCCGCCTCGCCGGCCTGACCGAGGGCGACGCCGAATTCGCCGCCCGCCGCGTCGTCGCCGATCTGTGCCTGGCGCTGCAGGGGAGTCTCCTGGTCCGCCACGCCCCGCCCGCCGTCGCCGACGCCTTCTGCGCCTCCCGCCTCGGCGGGGGTGGTCACACCTACGGCATGCTCCCCGGCTCCGTCGACGTCGGCCCGATCCTCGACCGCGCGCTCACGGGCTGAGTCCTCCGGGCTGGATCCCGGCCGCCGGCGTCCGCCATCGCCCCGGGAGCCTCAGGCTGCTGGCTCGTCGGGTGCGGGGCGGGGTTGTGGTCGGTCCCCGGGTGCTCTGGCTCGGCCGGGCCGGTCGGGCTCGATCAGGGGTGGGATTTCGACGTCGTAGACGGCGCCGAGGCGGGTGATCCAGCGGACCTTGCGGTCGGACAGCCGGAGGAGTTGCCAGCCGCCTTTGGTCTTGAGGTCGTGGTCGTGCTCGCACAGGGGTCCGAGGTTCCCGGCGAGGGTGAGGCCCCCGCGGGCGTGGTCGAGGGTGTGGTCGATCTCGGACCGGGCGGCGGGGAGGCGGCAGCCGGGGCCTTGGCAGGTCGTCATGCGCAGGTGGGTGTCCCGGCGTAGTCCTTGGCGGGGGAAGCGGCGGCGGGCGTCCTTGGCCCCGGTCTCCTCGTCCCCGGCCTCCTCGTCCTCGGTGGGCGCGGTGGCGGTGTGGTCGGCGATGTCCTCCAGTACCGGCCACCAGGGCTTGAGTGCGGGGCTGGTGAGCGTGCCGTCCAGGAGCGCGGCCAGCAGGTCGGCGGGGATGAGCAGGTCGACGATGCCGTGGTCGTCCGCCCGGCGCCGCTCCCAGCCGGTCGGCCGCGCGGTGACCAGTCCGGAGGAGACCGCGTACCCGTCGGGGCCGGTGACCGCGAACCGCCACTGCCCGGCCGAGAGTTGCTTCGCGAGGTTGCGGGCGTACTCGGCGTGGATCGGTCCCTGCCCGGCGAGCTCGGCGGGGTCGCGGTCCATCCCGAGCAGGGTGGAGACCTTCGCGGTCAGCTGCACCCCGCGGTGCGGGGACCGCGCCACCGCCACCGGCTCGGGCTCCGCCTCCGGCTCGGGCTGCGGTGCGGGCGCCGGCTCCGGCTCGGGCTCTTCGCGCGCGTCAGTCTGGTCGGTGTCGGCCGTCTCGTCCGTCTCGTCGTCGGTGGGGCGGGTGGTGGCGAGGTGGGCCAGGATCTGGTCGTCGGTGAGGTCGGCGTAGGTGCCGTCGAGCAGGTTGAGCGCGATCTCCGAGCGCAGGTGATCCACCGGCCGCGGATCACCGTCCCGCTTCGCATCATCAGCCAGCTTGCGGACTCGGGCGATCGCGGCAGCGACCCGGGCGGGGTCCTGGTTCTGCGCGGCGAGGGTGGCGGTGCCGTCCTCGTTGCGCCAGGAGATCACCCGCCGCTCCCGGTGAGCCTCTTCAAATCGGCGTTGGGCCCAGTCCGGATCGAGCTGGATGCCGAGTGTGCGGCACCGGGCCCCGATCTGCTCACTGGTCCACGGGCGGTCGGCGTCGATCGAGCAGTGCCCGAGGACCTCGTCGATCACGGTGTTGGCGTGCTCGTCGCTCATGTCCCGGACCCAGAAATGGATCACCCGGGCCCGTTCGATGCTCAACTCGCCCGCGGCCATCGCGGCGTGCAGGCGCGGGAAGCGGCGCACGACGGCCCAGGCGAAGTCGAGCAGTTCGTTGCCCGAGTACGCGGAGATCCGCAACGCGGTGCGGACCTCGTCCCCACCCCACCGGTCCGGGGCCGCCAGGCGCACGATCTCGTCCGCGGAATCCAGCCCCCGGGATCCGACCTCGGCCACCAGGCCCAACCAGACCGCGTGGGCGGCGTTCAGTTGCCGCTGAGCGGCGCGCAACAGCGCGACCGACTCGGCCCCGGTCATCGACGCGCGCTCGGCCTTGCTGGGTGCGATGCCCAACGAGATGCCCCACGCGCTCGGCGTGGGTATCCCTGCTGTTGTCGATGTCCCCGTCATCACTGATGAACCTAGACGGCACCACCGACAGTCTGTTTTCGCCGGATCACCCAGCCCGGCAACGTCTCTGACGCCTCATCAGCACCACCGGCACCTGCACAAGAGATGTCATCTCCAGTGCAGGTCGTGTGAAGAAAGGGTGACACCCCTTACTACGGAGTAAGGGGTGTCACCCCTTCTTGACGTCGGACGCCGCGGGCGACGCGGCGACGGCTCAGGACGATGTGCGCTGGACGAAGCCGCCGAGGGCGACGGAGTACTCGTTCGTCGCGGAGTCGAACCGGACGCTGTAGGTCGTCGGCCAGAGGCCGGTGCGCTGGTAGGCCTGCGGTTGCTTGATCGCCTCGTTCAACGTGGGCTTCGTCAGCAACCACTCGCGCGTGATCATCGGTTCGATGAAGGTGACGGCTCCGTCGTACGAGCCGTGAATCATCGTCTCGGTGAAGGTGTACTGCCCGGGCACCGGCGGCTCGGTGCCGTCCAACCAGTGCAGGCCCATACCGGGGATCGTGTTCTCGACCGCGGTCCCGGGCGGGGCGACGAAGTCGGCGGCGATGTACTTCGCGTCCGGGATTCTCGCCGCCTTCGCGGCGAAGTCCGGTGCGGTGGGCACGATCTCCCGCACCGCGGCTTCGTCGGTCAGGTAGAAGTGGTAGTCGAAGTGGGCCTTGTCCCACACGCCCGGCGGTTCGTGGCCCTGCGGATTCCAGTAGAGCTCGACGTGGTCGAGCACGCCGGTCGCGGCGTCGGTCGGGAAGTTGAGGACCATCGCGACCGGGTGCAGATCCCCGTGCGTGTCCGAGGCCAGGCCTTCCAACGCGGTGGCCGAGAAGCGGACGCCCACCTCGACGGGCTGGCCGGCGGCTGAGGTGACGTACGTCCAGACCTTGCCGTTTCCGAGCGTCTGGCTGGGCCCGTCGCCGGCGGGGGGCCCGGCTGCGACGGGACTGTCCGCCGCAGCGGGCACGAGACTCTCGAGGTCGTCGTCATCGTCGTTGGAACACGCCGTCAGCGCGATCAGCGCGGCGGTCGTCAGAGCGGCAGTGCGTCTCATGAGGACCCTCACTCGTGGGTGACGGTCGGTCCGAGCAAGGTGCGCCGCGCCGCGACGGGCAGGAACCGCGGCGGTGATACCGGCGCACCCGGAGGACTTCGAAACCGGCTCGGGCGACCGTTCGTGGCGCGGTCGAGATCGGCCGCGGCGTCAGCCTCCTCCCTCCCGAGCCGCCGCGCCAGTGTCGTGTCGTTCACGGCCGAGCCCGCGCGGACCACCGCGACGCGTGCGATAACCTCTCCGGGTTCCCGAGCCCCCGTAGCTCAGGGGATAGAGCATCGGCCTCCGGAGCCGGGTGCGCAGGTTCGAATCCTGCCGGGGGCACACACTCTTCCTTGGCGCCGATGCGCCGAACGATCTACCGCCGCGGTTGGCTGATCGCGCTGATGCTGCCTCGATTGGTGACGGTGGCGCGGCGGACGGCGGGAGAGTCGCCGGGGGCGACGGAGGGGGTTCGGCCGGACCAGAAGTCGACGGCGGTACCTCCGGTCTTCGTGTGGCCGATCTCGGTCGCCGCCCGGACGAAGACGCGCACGTTGCGCGGGGTGCGGAACTCGCCGCAACCTCGGCGGTCGGTCCGACCCGAGCGCAGCGTCCGCTTCTTCCCGTTCACGACGCGGACGAGGTACACCGGTTCGTCGACGTACGGGGTCCCGGACCGCTGGACGCCGTCGGTGCCGTTGCCCTCCCAGGTGAAGCAGAACGTCACGCGGGAGGCGGCCGAGGCCGGGGGAGCGGCGACGACCGCGAGGCCTCCGATCAGCAGCGCCGCCGAGGTGGTGGCGACGACGGCGCGACGGTGACGACCAGCCATGAGACCTCCCTTGCCGACCTCCCTCCAGCACACGCGCGGAGACGACCGGCATCAATCAAGGGCGGGCCAAGCCCGGGCCGGGGGGTCCGGACACGCAAAGACCCCCGGTCGAAACCGGGGGTCTTTGGCGTGAACTACAAACTCCGGGCTGAGGGTCAGCTGCCGCAGTAGGAGCCGGCGATCGCCTTGAGGACCGAGTCGATCGGGTACCCCGTGCAGGGGAGGGGGTACTGGGGCTGGGTGTCGGGGGTCGCGGCGGTGGCGGCGCCACCGGAGACCAGGACTGCAGTGAAAGCGGCGCCGGCCGTGAGGGCGGTGCGGGCGGCGAACTTGGCGGTCCGGGTGGGCTTGCGGTGGCGACCGGGGCTGTTGCTCTGCATGAGCCACTCCGTGGGAGAGATGTTGCGTACGGGGAAACAGGGCCGTGGCGGGGGCGCGACGGTCCTTGCGGGGATACTGCCGGGACTGTCCGGGTTTTTCCAGGATGTCCCTGCAGCTTTTCCGTAGAACGCACCGTTCTCATAAATCGGGCAAAACACCCGTACGGCGGTGCGGCCGTCGATAGTCTCCGAGAGTGCGGACACCCACCCTCCGCGTGCTTGTCGTCGACGACGACGAGCCCGTGCGGCGCCTCATTCGCCTGAACCTCGAGCTGGAGGGGTTCGAGGTCGAGCAGGCGGCTGACGGTCGGGAGTGCCTGACGATGGTCCGCACGAACCCGCCGGACGTCATCACGCTCGACCTCGTGATGCCGGCCCTCGACGGACTGACGGCCGCCGCGCGGCTGCGTGAGGCGGAACACAGTCGACACATCCCGCTCGTCCTGATCACCGCCGCCGCGACGCCGCGGGACCGGGTTCGGGCGGACGAGATCGGCATCGACGCCGTCCTGACCAAGCCTTTTGCGCCGCAGGACCTCGTCGCGACGATCCGGCGTGTGGCGGGCGCCACCGTCCGTCCGCCGCTCCCGGCCGAGCCGGCGCGGAAGTCGGAAGAGCGGACCTCGACGGGCCACTAGGCTTCCGCGGGTGACTCCCGCCGAGCTTGCTGACGCCGTCCAGATCGCCGTGTACACCGCGGTGCAGGCCGGTGAACTTGAGGCTGAGGTCCCCCGGGAGGTCCACGTCGAGCGGACCAAGACCCGGGAGCACGGGGACTACGCCACCAACGTCGCCATGCAGCTGGCCAAGCCGGCCCGCAAGCCCCCGCGCGAGATCGGCGAGATCCTCGCCAAGCACCTGCGCCGCGCCTCGGGCATCGAGCGGGTCGACGTCGCCGGCCCGGGCTTCCTCAACATCACCCTCGACTCGGGCGCGGCCGGCCGGCTCGCGTACCAGATCGTGCTGGCCGGGACCGCCTACGGCCGGTCCGAGGCCCTGCGCAAGCAGCGGGTCAACCTGGAGTTCGTCTCCGCGAACCCGACCGGCCCGGTGCACCTCGGACACACGCGGTGGGCGGCGGTCGGTGACAGCCTGCGCCGGATCCTGGAGGCGGCGGGCGCCGACGTCGCGAGCGAGTACTACATCAACGACGCCGGCGTGCAGATGGAGAAGTTCGCGCAGTCCCTGGTGGCGGCGGGCCGCGGGCTCCCGGCGCCCGAGGACGGCTACGGCGGGCAGTACATCGCCGACATCGCCGCCAAGATCCTCGAGGCCGCCCCGCACCTGGCCGACGCCCCGGACGAGGAGGCGCTGCCGGAGTTCCGGGAGCGTGGCTACCGGCTGATGCTCGCCGAGATCGCGGCCAGCCTGGAGAAGTTCGGCGTCCACTACGACGTCTGGTTCTCCGAGCGGAGCCTGCATGAGTCCGGCCGGGTCGATCTGGCGATCGCGACCCTGCGCGAGCAGGGCCACGTCTACGACCAGGACGGCGCGGTCTGGCTGCGGACCACCGACTTCGGCGACGACAAGGACCGGGTCCTGGTCAAGGCCGACGGGGAGAAGACCTACTTCGCCGCCGACGCGGCGTACTACCTCGACAAGCGCGGCCGTGGCTTCGACACCTGCATCTACATGCTCGGCGCCGACCACCACGGCTACATCGGCCGGCTCCGGGCGCTCGCGGCCTGCGCCGGCGACGACCCGGACACCTCGGTGCTCGTCCTGATCGGGCAGCTGGTCAAGCTGCTGCAGGGTGGCCAGGAACTGAAGATGTCGAAGCGGGCGGGCACGATCGTCACGCTCGACGACCTCGTCGACCTGGTCGGCGTCGACGCCGCCCGCTACACGCTCGCCCGGTCCTCGACCGACAGCCAGTTGACGATCGACGTCGAGGAGATCACCCGGCAGGCGCCGGAGAACCCGGTCTACTACGTCCAGTACGTGGCCGCGCGGACCTTCCGCGTCGCCGCCAACGCCCGGGACCTCGGCATCGACTGGTCGGCGCCGGAGTCCTTCCGCCCCGAGCTGCTCGCCGACGACCGCGAGGCGCGGCTGCTCGCGGTGCTCGGCGACTTCCCGCGGGTCGTCGCGTCCGCCGCCGAGCTGCGCGAGCCGCACCGGATCGCGCGGTACCTGGAGGAGCTCGCCGGCGTCTATCACCGGTTCTACGACGGGTGCCGGATCCTGCCCCGCGGGGAGGAGGAGATCTCCGACCTGCACAAGGCGCGCCTGTGGCTCAACGACGCCACGCGCACGGTGATCTCCAACGGCCTCGCGATGCTCGGCGTCTCCGCCCCGGAACGGATGTGAACGCATGAGCCGCTCCGCGCACCCCGCGGGGCCGCGGCACGCCGAGGTCCTGCACGCCGACGGGGTCGCGGCCGCGCCGGAGGACCTCAACGCCCTCGACCCGCTGGTCTGGCCGCAGAACTTCCGCCGCCGGGACGACGGGGTCTGCACCCTCGCCGGTCTCGACGTCCGTGACCTCGCGGCCGAGTTCGGCACCCCCGCCTACCTGCTGGACGAGTCCGACTTCCGGTCCCGGGCCCGCGCGTACGCCGAGTCCTTCGCCGGCTCCGATGTTTTCTACGCGGGCAAGGCCTTCCTCTGCAGCGCGGTGGCGCGCTGGGTCGCGGAGGAGGGGCTCGGGCTCGACGTCTGCAGCTCCGGCGAGCTCGCGATCGCGCTCCGTGCCGGATTCCCGACCGAGCGCATCGCCTTCCACGGCAACAACAAGTCCACCGCCGAGCTCGCGACGGCCCTGGACGCCGGGGTCGGCCGGATCGTCGTCGACTCCTTCGCCGAGATCGTGCGCCTGGCCGACGTCGCCCGCGAGCGCGGCGTCCGCGCCCGCGTCCAGGTCCGCGTGACGGTCGGGGTCGAGGCGCACACCCACGAGTTCATCGCCACCGCCCACGAGGACCAGAAGTTCGGGTTCTCCCTCGCCGGCGGCGCGGCGGCCGAGGCGGTCCGCCGCATCCTGATGCTCCCGTCGCTGGAGCTGATCGGGCTGCACTCGCACATCGGCTCCCAGATCTTCGACACCGACGGCTTCGAGGTCGCCGCCTCCCGCCTGGTCGGGCTGGCCTCGGCGATCCGGGACGAGCACGGCGTCGAGCTGCCCGAGCTCGACCTCGGCGGCGGGCTGGGCATCGCCTACACCTCCGACGACGACCCGGCCGACGTCGCCGCCATGGCGAAGTCGCTGGTCGCGATCGTCGAGCGGGCCTGCGCGAGCGCCGGTCTGGCGGTGCCGCGGCTGTCGGTCGAGCCCGGCCGCGCGATCGCCGGCCCCGGCACGGTGACCCTCTACGAGGTCGGGACGGTCAAGCCGGTCGCCGTCAGCGGGGGAGCGACCCGCGCCTACGTCTCCGTCGACGGCGGGATGAGCGACAACATCCGGACCGCGCTGTACGACGCCAGCTACACCGCAGCGCTCGTCTCCCGCGCCTCGGACGCCCCGCCGGCGCTGTCGCGGCTGGTCGGCAAGCACTGCGAGAGCGGCGACATCGTCGTCCGGGACCTCTACCTGCCGGCCGACATCGCGCCCGGGGACCTGGTCGCCGTCGCCGCGACCGGGGCCTACTGCCGGTCGATGGCCAGCAACTACAACCTGCTGGGCCGGCCCCCGGTCGTCGCCGTGCGCGACGGCGAGGCCCGCGTGATCGTCCGCCGGGAGACCGACGAGGACCTGGCCCGACTGGACGTCGGGTGAGCGCGGGCCCGGTGCTCGCCGGTCCGGATGGAAGAATCCCCGACATGAGTGCGCAACGCCGCAAGGGCGGGGAGGTGATGGCCCCGATCCGAGTAGGACTTCTCGGCTGCGGAGTGGTCGGCACCGAGGTGGTCCGGCAGCTCCAGACGCAGGCCGACGACCTCACGCAGCGGGTGGGTGCCCCGTTGGAGCTGGTCGGCATCGCCGTCCGGCGCGCCAAGCGCATCCCAGAGAAGGCGGCCGAGCTCGGCGTCCCCGAGTCGCTGTTCACGACCGACTCCGCCGAGCTGGTCACCCGCGGCTGTGACGTGGTGGTCGAGGTCATCGGCGGGATCGAGCCCGCGCGCTCGCTGATCCTGTCGGCGATGGAGCACGGCGCGTCCGTGGTCAGCGCGAACAAGGCGCTGCTCGCCGAGGACGGCGCGACGCTGTACGCCGCCGCCGAGAAGCACGGCGTGGACCTCTACTACGAGGCGGCGGTCGCCGGGGCGATCCCGCTGCTGCGCCCGCTGCGCGAGTCGATGGTGGGGGACCAGGTCCACCGCGTGCTCGGCATCGTCAACGGCACCACCAACTTCATCCTGTCGCGGATGCACGAGACCGGCGCCGGCTTCACCGAGGCGCTGGAGGAGGCGAGTGCGCTCGGCTACGCCGAGGCCGACCCCTCCGCGGACGTCGAGGGCTTCGACGCCGCGGCCAAGGCGGCGATCCTCGCCAGCCTCGCGTTCCACAGCCGCGTGACGGCGGCCGACGTCTACCGCGAAGGCATCACCGAGGTCAGCGCCGCCGACGTCGCGAGCGCGCGCGACATGAACTCGGTCATCAAGCTCCTCGCGATCTGCGAGCTCTCCCCGGACGGCTCGACGATCGGCGTGCGGGTGCACCCGGCAATGATTCCGCGCTCCCACCCCCTCGCCGGGGTCGGCGACGCATTCAACGCGGTGTTCGTCGAGGCCGAGGCGGCCGGTCAGGTCATGTTCTACGGCCGCGGCGCCGGTGGCGGCCCGACGGCGAGCGCCGTCCTCGGCGACCTCGTCGCCGTCGCGCGGCACAAGGTCGTCGGCGGCCGCGGGCCGGGGGAGTCGGCCTACGCGCAGCTCGCGGTGCGGCCGATGGGCGAGACGATCACCCGGTACTACATCTGCCTCGACGTGGCCGAGAAGCCCGGCGTGCTGGCGCAGGTGGCCGCCGCGTTCGCCGAGCACGGCGTCTCGATCCAGACGGTTCGTCAGCACGGCCACGCCGACGACGCGACCCTCGTCGTGGTCACCCACCGCGCCCCGGACTCGGCCCTGGCCGCGACGGTCGCGCACCTGCGGACCATGGATGCCGTCCGGGCTGTTGCCAGCGTGATGCGGGTCGAAGGAGATCTCGAGTCGTGAGCACTGATTCGATCCGCGGGGCCATGACCCACCAGTGGCGTGGGGTCATCACCGAGTACCGCGACCGGATGCCGGTCACCGACGCGACGCCGATCGTCACGCTGCGGGAGGGCGGCACGCCGCTCGTGCCCGCGCCGGTGCTCTCGGAGATGACCGGCTGCGAGGTCCACCTCAAGGTCGAGGGCGCCAACCCGACCGGGTCCTTCAAGGACCGCGGCATGACGATGGCGATCTCCAAGGCCGCGGAGGAGGGCGCGAAGGCGGTCATCTGCGCCTCGACCGGCAACACCAGCGCGAGCGCCGCCGCGTACGCGGTGCGCGCCGGCATGGTCTGCGCCGTCCTCGTCCCGCAGGGCAAGATCGCGCTCGGCAAGATGAGCCAGGCCCTCGTCCACGGCTCGCGGATCCTGCAGGTCGACGGCAACTTCGACGACTGCCTCACGCTGGCCCGCGACCTCTCCGAGCACTACCCGGTCGCGCTGGTGAACTCGGTGAACCCGTTCCGGCTCGAGGGCCAGAAGAGCGCCGCGTTCGAGATCGTCGACGCGCTCGGCGACGCCCCCGACGTGCACGTGCTGCCGGTCGGCAACGCCGGCAACATCACCGCGTACTGGAAGGGCTACACCGAGTACGAGGCCGACGGCCCGGCCACCCGTCGCCCGCGGATGCTCGGCTTCCAGGCCGCCGGCGCGGCGCCGCTGGTCACCGGCGAGGTCGTGAAGCAGCCGCAGACGATCGCGACCGCGATCCGCATCGGCAACCCCGCCTCCTGGGACTCCGCCCTGGCTGCGCGTGACGAATCCGGCGGCCGCATCGAGGCAGTGACGGACCGTCAGATCCTTGCCGCCTATCGACTGCTCGCCTCCCGCGAGGGTGTCTTCGTCGAGCCGGCCTCCGCGGCCAGCGTCGCCGGCCTGCTCATGGCGCGTGAGAACGACTGGCTCCCGGCCGGTCAGCAGGTCGTCTGCACCGTCACCGGCAACGGGTTGAAGGACCCGGAGTGGGCGATCGCGGGGGCACCCGCGCCCGTCACCGTGCCGATCGACGCCGCCGCGGCGGCCGAGAAGCTCGGTCTGGCCTGACTTGTCGCAGCAACTCTCGTCGCCGCCGACCTACCGCTCCGAGGCCGTCCGGGTCCGCGTCCCGGCCAGCAGCGCGAACCTGGGCCCGGGGTTCGACTGCTTCGGCCTGGCGCTGACGTTGCACGACGTCGTGGAGGCGCAGGTCCAGGCCGACGGCCTCGCCCTCTCCGTCGAGGGCGAGGGGGCGCACACCGTCAATCGCGACGGCCGGCACCTGGTCGTCCGCGCCATGAACGAGTGCTTCGCCAAGCTCGGCGGTCCGCCGCCGGGGCTGCGCGTCGCGTGCCGCAACGCGATCCCGCACGGCCGGGGCATGGGTTCGAGCTCCGCGGCGATCGTCGCCGGCATCGTCGCGGCCCGCGCGCTCTGCGTCGACGGTGAGCAGCGCATGGACGACGTGGCGCTGCTCCGCCTGGCCACCGAACTCGAGGGTCACCCCGACAACGTCGCGGCCGCGATCGCGGGCGGGTTCACGCTCGCGTGGACCGAGGCGGACGGGCCGCACCTGATCCGGCTCGAGGCGTCGCCCGAGGTCTCGCCGGTGGTGTTCGTGCCGTCGACGGAGCTGTCGACGCGCAAGGCCCGCGGTCTGCTGCCGCGCACCGTCCCGCACGCCGACGCCGCGGCGAACGCCGGCCGCGCGGCGCTGCTCGTCGAGGCGCTCACCCGCAATCCTGAGCTTCTCCTGGTAGCCACCGAGGACCGACTGCACCAGGACTACCGCGGGCCCGCCATGCCGGCGAGCCTCGATCTGATTCAGCGTCTGCGCGCGGACGGAGTGCCCGCGACGGTGTCCGGGGCCGGGCCGAGTGTGCTCGCACTGGCGACGCGCGACACCGTGGAGAAGGTGGCCGGACTGGCGGGGGAGGGCTGGCGTGTCCACCGCCTGTCCGTCGACCCGCTCGGAGCCACCGTGTTATCGTGAGGCCGCACCTAGGCGCGCCGGAATCTGTGGCGCTTGCCGGTCGAATCTCCGGGTGAAGATCCTCCCGAAGCGTGCGCTGGTCCGCCGAGTTCCTGCCTGACATCGGATTTCCCGGCGCCGTGGTGCGTTCCGTCAGTTACCGACCTGCCACGTCCCGTGCGACGTGAGGTCCGGAAGGACACGACCCAGTGACAGAAACCACAGAACTCGCTTCCTCGACGGCGGAGTCGTCGGGGGACGGCGGCGGAACGACCCGCCGGCGCCGTGGCGAGGGCCTGAACGGCATGGTGCTCTCGGAGCTGCAGGCCATGGCCGCGGGCATGGGCATCACCGGCACCGCCCGGATGCGCAAGAGCCAGCTCATCGAGGCGATCACCGCGGGCCGCGCCGGTGGTGGGGCCACGGCCCCCGCGGACGCGCCCAGCAAGTCCGAGAGCAAGTCCGAGAGCAAGTCCGAGAACAAGCCGGAGAGCAAGCCGGAGAGCAAGCCGGAGAGCAAGCCGGAGAGCAAGTCCGAGGACACCACCGAGGCCCCCGCGCGGACCTCGCGCCGGGCCCAGCGCCCCGCGACCGCGCCCGCCGACGACGCCGTCGACACCCGTTCGGGTGAACGTTCCGGTGACGCGGCGGCCGCCGACACCGACTCCGGCGCCGACACCACCGAGCGCAGTGAGCGCCGGGAGCGCCAGCGCGACCGCCAGCGCAACCGCAGCGACCGCCCCGACGGCTCGGGCCCGAACAACCGCGGCCCCCGCGAGGACCGTGCTCCCCGGGAGGACCGGGGTCAGCGCGAGGACCGGGGCGCCCGCGAGGACCGGGGCGCCCGCGACGACCGCGGCCCGCGGGACGACCGCGGCCCCCGTGACGACCGCATGCGGGACGACCGCGGTCCGCGCGACCAGCGCGACCGGGACAACGGTCCGCGCGACGACGACGAGGACGACGGTGAGGGCGGCGGTCGCCGTCGGCGCCGCGGCCGGTACCGGGACCGTCAGCGCGGCGGCCGGACCCGGGGCCCGGGTGGCTACGAGCCGGGCGACATCGAGATCAGCGAGGACGACGTCCTCATCCCCGTCGCCGGGATCCTCGACATCCTCGACAACTACGCGTTCGTGCGGACCAGCGGCTACCTGCCCGGCCCGAACGACGTCTACGTCTCGCTCGCCCAGGTCCGCAAGTACGGCCTGCGCAAGGGTGACGCCGTCACCGGTGCGGTGCGGCAGCCCCGCGACGGGGAGCGGCGCGAGAAGTTCAACGCGCTCGTCCGCCTCGACACCGTCAACGGCATGGAGCCGGACGCCGCGCGCGAGCGCGTCGAGTTCGGCAAGCTCACGCCGCTGTACCCGCAGGAGCGCCTGCGTCTGGAGCACGACGTCAACTCGATGACCACCCGCGTCATCGACCTCGTCGCGCCGATCGGCAAGGGCCAGCGCGGTCTCATCGTCTCCCCGCCCAAGGCCGGCAAGACGATGGTGCTGCAGGCGATCGCCAACGCGATCACCCGCAACAACCCGGAGTGCCACCTCATGGTCGTCCTCGTCGACGAGCGGCCCGAGGAGGTCACCGACATGCAGCGGTCGGTGAAGGGTGAGGTCATCGCCTCCACCTTCGACCGCCCCGCCGAGGACCACACGACGGTCGCGGAGCTCTCGATCGAGCGCGCCAAGCGTCTGGTCGAGCTCGGTCACGACGTCGTCGTGCTGCTCGACTCGATCACCCGCCTGGGCCGGGCGTACAACCTGGCCGCGCCGGCCTCCGGGCGGATCCTGTCCGGCGGTGTCGACTCGACCGCGCTCTACCCGCCGAAGAAGTTCTTCGGCGCCGCGCGCAACATCGAGAACGGTGGCTCCCTGACGATCCTCGCCACGGCCCTGGTCGAGACCGGGTCCCGCATGGACGAGGTGATCTTCGAGGAGTTCAAGGGCACCGGGAACATGGAGCTCAAGCTCGACCGGAAGCTCGCCGACAAGCGGATCTTCCCGGCGGTGGACGTGGACGCGTCCGGCACCCGCAAGGAAGAGATCCTGATGAGCAAGGACGAGCTCCAGATCGTCTGGAAGCTCCGCCGCGTGCTCGCCGCCCTGGACGACCAGCAGGCCATCGAGCTGCTGCTCGAGCGCTTGCGGAAGACCAAGTCGAACATCGAGTTCCTCATGCAGGTCCAGAAGACGACCCCGGGCGAGGAGGGCGGGGACGAGTAGTCCCCGCACCCCCGGAATGTCCGGAGGCGCACCTGCGTTTGGGTGGGTGCGCCAGGACCTGGCACACTGACCCGGTTCCGGTTCACGCCCCCGTGACCAGCGGAGGCGACCCGGAGCCACGAGAATCAGGAGCGCGTCGTGAAGCCCGACATCCACCCGCAGTACGGCAAGACCGAGGTCACCTGTACCTGCGGCGCCACGTTCGTCACCCGCAGCACCGCGAAGAACGGCGTCATCCACGCCGACGTGTGCTCGCAGTGCCACCCCTTCTACACGGGCAAGCAGAAGATCCTCGACACCGGTGGCCGCGTGGCCCGGTTCGAGAAGCGCTTCGGCAAGAAGAAGTAGCTCTCCTGACGCCGGCGGGCGACCCACGAGGTCGCCTCGCCGGCGTTCTTGTGTTCGGGACCGACGTTCGGAAGGAGGCCAGCAGTGTTCGAGACCGTGCAGGAGCTGATCGACGAGTACGCCGAGCTCGAGAAGAAGCTGGCCGACCCGGCGGTGCACGCCGACGCGGGCGCGGCGCGCAAGCTCGGCCGGCGGTACGCCGAGCTGGGCCCGATCGTCGCGACGCACCGCGCGTGGGAGCAGATCGGGGACGACCTCGCGGCGGCGACGGAGCTCGCGGCCGAGGACGAGTCCTTCAAGGCCGAGATCCCGGAACTGACCGCGCGGCGTGAGGAGCTGGGGGAAAAGCTGCGGCAGCTGCTGCTGCCCCGCGACCCCAACGACGGCAAGGACGTCATCCTCGAGGTCAAGGCCGGCGAGGGTGGCCAGGAGTCCGCGCTGTTCGCCGGCGACCTGCTGCGCATGTACCTGCGGTACGCCGAACGCCGCGGTTGGAAGGCCGAGGTCCTCGACGCCACCGAGTCCGACCTCGGCGGCTACAAGGACGTCTCGGTGGCGATCAAGACGCGGGGGACCGACGCCGAGGGCGTCTGGGACCGCCTCAAGTTCGAGGGCGGCGTGCACCGCGTGCAGCGCGTGCCCGTGACCGAGTCCCAGGGCCGCATCCACACCTCCGCCGCCGGCGTGCTCGTGCTCCCGGAGGCCGAGGAGGTCGACGTCGAGCTGAACCTGAACGACCTGCGCGTCGACGTCTTCCGCTCCTCCGGCCCGGGCGGGCAGAGCGTCAACACCACCGACTCGGCCGTGCGCCTCACACACATCCCGACGGGGATCGTCGTCTCCTGCCAGAACGAGAAGAGCCAGCTCCAGAACAAGGAGCAGGCGATGCGCATCCTGCGGGCCCGGCTGCTGGCCGCCGCGCAGGAGGAGGCGGACAAGGAGGCCGGGGACCTGCGCAAGAGCCAGATCCGCACGGTCGACCGCTCGGAGCGGATCCGCACGTACAACTTCCCGGAGAACCGCATCTCCGACCACCGGGTGAACTTCAAGGCCTACAACCTCGACCAGGTCCTCGACGGCGACCTCGACGCGGTCATCGACGCGGTCATCGCGGGCGACCAGGCCGCTGCCCTCGCCGGTGACGACTGAGCCGGTGACGTCCGAGCCGGTGACGCGGCAGCCGCTCCGCGCGGCGCTCGCGGCCGCGACCGAGCAGCTGCGGGCCGCGGGGGTCGCGTCGCCGCGGACGGACGCGGAGGAACTGGCCGCGCACGTGCTCGGCGTCGAGCGCCGCGACCTTGTCCGGTTCGACGAGATCGACGCCGGTGCCTACGCGCCGTTGATCGAGGCGCGGGCTGCGCGCACCCCGCTGCAGCACCTCACCGGCGTCGCCCATTTCCGTCACGTCAGTCTCGCGGTCGGTCCCGGGGTCTTCGTCCCGCGGCCCGAGACTGAAGTGATGGTGGGTCAGATGGTTGACGTTGCAAGATCATTACCGGCCGGTTCGGTCGCCGTCGACCTGTGCACCGGGTCGGGCGCCATCGCGCTCGCGTTGGCGACGGAGGTCCCCGGCCTGGTCGTCCACGCCGTCGAGCTCGACCCCGGCGCGCTCGCCTGGGCGCGGCGCAACCTCGACGGCAGCGGGGTGACGCTGCACGCCGGCGACGCCGCCGACGCGCTGCCCGAACTCGACGGCGAAGTGGATCTTGTGGTCTCGAATCCGCCGTACATTCCTTTGGACGCTTGGGAATCCGTGGCCGTCGAGGCGCGTGACCACGATCCCGCCGCCGCCCTCTGGGGCGGGGACGACGGACTCGACGTCGTGCGCGCGGTCGAGCGCACCGCCGGTCGACTGCTCCGCACGGGTGGTCGCGTGGCGGTGGAGCACGCGGACGTCCAGGGGCCCGCCGTGGTCGAGGTTTTCGCCCGGACCGGGCGGTGGACGCAGGTGCGCAGTCAGCAGGACCTCACCGAACGGGACCGGTTCGTCACCGCGATTCGTGCCTGATTCGGTCTTCTGTCACGAATTCGGTGCACCCGCATTGGCAGGCCACCGTCAGGGGATCTAGCGTGGCCCCCTGCGTCGTTCGTCGTGTGCGTTGCGCGCAGCGCCCGGCCCGTCCCTGAACCACCGTCCCTGAACCACCGTCCCCGAACCACCAGCGAGAGGTAAGACCCTTGCCGCAGTCCTACGACTGCGCCGATCCCGATGCACGGGCGGCGGGTCTCGCCGCTGCCGGTGCCGCCGTCGGGGCCGGTCAGCTCGTCGTCCTGCCCACCGACACGGTCTACGGACTCGGTGCGGACGCGTTCACCCCGTCGGCCGTCGAGGCGCTGCTCGCCGCGAAGGGTCGGGGGCGGGACATGCCCGTCCCGGTGCTGATCGGCACGATGCGCACGCTGGACGGGATCGCCGCGCGCCTGTCGGACGCCGCCCGCGAGCTCGCCGACGCGTTCTGGCCCGGCGGTCTCACGATCGTGTGCCACCAGCAGCCCTCGCTGGCCTGGGACCTCGGCGACTCCGCGCAGACCGTCGCGATCCGGATGCCGCTGCACCCGGTCGCGCTCGACCTGCTCAAGGCCACCGGCCCGATGGCCGTCAGCAGCGCGAACCGCACCGGCTACCCGCCGGCGACGACGGTCGCGCAGGCGCGCGAGCAGCTCGGCGACTCGGTGGAGGTCTACCTCGACGGCGGGCCCACCGACGACAACATCCCGTCCACGATCGTGGACGTGACCGGGAGCCGCCCGCGGATCCTGCGCGCGGGTCACATCAGCGTCGACGACATCCGGTCGGTGGTCGCCGACGTGGAGCTGGCCACAGGCTCGGGCGCGTGAGCGCGACGCGTTTCAGCGTCCTGATCGTCTCGACCGGGAACGTGTGCCGTTCCCCGCTCGCCGAGAAGATTCTCGGCGCCCAGCTGAGAGCAGCCATCGGCACCGACCCCCGCGTGTTCCGCTGCGAGAGCGCGGGCACCTGGGGGCACAGCGGCGCCGGGATGGAGCCGCACGCCGCGGCCGTCCTCGCCGAGCGGGGGATCGAGGCGGGCCGCTTCGTCGCCCGCGAGCTGAACCCCGACCAGGTCCTCGAGGCCGACCTGATCCTCGGCGCGACCCGCGAGCACCGCGAGCAGGTGCGCCTGCTCGACCCCTACGCCGGCGGGCGCACGTTCACGATCCGGGAGTTCGCGCGCTTCGCGCGCCGCGTGTACCCGGCCACGCTGCCCGAGGCCGACCCGGCCGCGCGGGCGCGGGTGCTGGTCGACCGCGTCGCGATGCTGCGGACCCCGCGCCCCGGCCCCGGCCGGCCGGCCGACGACATCCCGGACCCGTTCGGAGCGCCCCTGCACGTGTTCCGGCTGTGCGCCGACATGCTCGCCGAGGGCCTGGCGGCGCTGGTCGAGCACCTGGCCCCGGCGTCGACGGCCGGGCGTCGTGGCTCGTCCGCCGTCTAGGCCGCGCCCGTCCGAGCGGGTCGTCGTCGGCGCCGCGCGGCCGCGACTGATTCGATAGGGCCGTGCGCGAGTACCTGCTCACCATGCTGGTTGCCGCCGCCGCCACGTACCTGACCACCGGGGTCGTCCGTCGGGCCGCCCTGGCCGGTGGGGTCATGGCGGAGGTCCGCGACCGGGACGTGCACGCCGTCCCGACCCCTCGCATGGGCGGGCTGGCGATGCTGGTCGGCCTCGCGGCCGGCCTGGTGGTGGCGGCCGAGCTCCCGTTCCTGTCCCGCGAGCTGTTCGCGAACTCGCACGACCCGTGGGCCCTGCTCGCCGGGGCGACGATCATCTGCGCGCTCGGGGTGGTCGACGACAAGTGGGGCCTGGACGCGGTCACCAAGCTCGCCGGGCAGGTGCTGGCCGCCGGCGTCATGGTGGTCCTCGGGATCCAGATGACCTACCTGCCGGTGCCGGGCACGACGATCGTCCTGGACGCGAGCTCGGGGTTCCTGCTCTCGGTGCTCATCGTGGTCGCGACGGTCAATGCCGTGAACTTCGTCGACGGCCTGGACGGGCTGCTGGCCGGGATCGCGCTGACCGCGGCCCTGGCCTTCTTCAGCTACACGTACCTGCTCTCGATCGAGCAGCAGTTCGACCGCGCGATCTCGCCGTCGCTGTTCTCCGCCCTGCTCGCCGGCATCTGTCTGGGCTTCCTGCCGCACAACTTCTACCCGGCGAAGATCTTCATGGGGGACTCCGGCTCGATGCTCATCGGGCTCGTGCTGGCCGCCTCCACGGTGAGCTTCGCCGGGCAGATCGACTTCGGCGCGGTCGAGTCCGAGGACGTCTCACCTGCCCTGCTGCCGCTGATCCTGCCGTTCGCGGCGATCGCGGCGCCGTTCCTCGACCTCGTGCTCGCGATCATCCGGCGCACCATGTCCGGCCGGTCGCCGTTCGCGCCGGACAAGCAGCACCTGCACCACCGCCTGCTGGAGATCGGTCACTCGCACCGCGGGGCGGTGCTCATCATGTACTTCTGGTCGGCCCTGATCGCCTTCGGCGTCGTGGCCTTGTCCCTGGTCAGCGCCCAGGCGTGGGCCCTGGTGGCGGTGGCGTTGCTGGTGGTCGTCGGGGTCGTCCTGCTCCGTCTCCCGGTCATCCAGCGGGTCGGTGCACCGACCGGAAAACCGACGCGCTGACGTAGCAGCGGACCCACCGTCCGGAACTCCTCCGTACGGGTGGTAGTTTCCACACCGAACGGACGCCTAGCCCCTGCCGGCGCCCGTTTGTGCAGTGCCCGGAAGGAGGCGGCGTGGCCTCCGACGAAAATCCCCCAGACCAACGTTCGATCCGTGAGACAGCGCTTGCGCTGGCTGGGATCGGGATGTTGAACGCGGTCGCGGCCGTCGGTGGGTGCGCCCTCGGGTGGCTCGTCGATACGCAGTTGGACACGACCCCGGTTTTCATCCTGATCGGCCTGGTGCTCGGCCTGGCTCTCGGAGTTCTCGCCACGTGGCGGCGGGTCTCGGACTACCTCAGGGCGAGCAAGTGATGAGAGAGCGAGGTGGCATGGAGCGCGTCGGGCTGATGAAGGCCAGTTCCAGCTACAAGTTCTCGGTGCGCTTCGGCGCGGTCGTCGGCTTGCTCGGGCTGATCTTCTGCGTCGCCGTCGGCGAGACCAAGATCGGCATCTTTCTCTGCGTCGGCCTCCTGCTGGGCTGGCTGAACACCGCGATGGTGGTCTCCGCCACCGCGAAGTTCGCCGCCGAGAACGCCGGCGAGGAGAACCCCAACAAGAAGAAGTTCATGGCGGCGGTGGTGAAGCGCCTCGCGCTGGTCACCCTGATCGCCGGCTACATCATGTTCGCGTTCCGGCCCGATGGTCTCGCCGTCCTCTTCGGGCTCGCTTTCTTCCAATTCACGATCATCGGCAGCAGCGCCGGTGTTCTCTACCGTGAGGTGCGCTCCGGATGATCCGGCTGTCCGACGCCGTGAACCCCGATCTGGTGATGGCTGCCGATGTCGAGGTCGGCAAGCACCACAAGATCTCCATCGGTGGTGTCGAGCTCCACATCGACACGATCGCCACCACCTGCATCGGTGGCGCCATCGTGATCCTGATGGGCCTCTGGCTCGCCCGGACCGCCACCAGCGGCGTCCCGAGCAAGATTCAGCTCCTCTGGGAGGCCGTGGTCGGCTGGGTCCAGGGCGAGGTCGACAACTCCCTGGGCAAGACGTCGCCGTTCGTGGTGCCGCTCGCGGTCACGCTGTTCTTCTTCATCCTGTTCTGCAACTGGGTGGCGCTGCTCCCGGCCCACGAGTGGCTGCCGCCGGCCACGTCCGACGTGAACCTGACGTACTCGATCGCGCTGGTCGTGATCATCTGGGTGCACGTGAACGCCATCCGGCTCAACGGCATCGGCAGCTACAAGCACCTGGCCCAGCCCTACAAGGCGCTGCTGCCGCTGAACGTGCTCGAAGAGATCGTCAAGCCGTTCACGCTCGCTTTGCGACTGTTCGGCAACATCTTCTCCGGCGGCATCATGATCGCCCTGATCGGTCTGATGCCGACCTACGTCGCCTGGGCGCCGAACGTCGCGTGGAAGCTGTTCGACCTCGCCATCGGCGTCATCCAGGCCTTCATCTTCGCCCTGCTGACCATCCTCTACTTCGGGATGGCGGCCAGCCACGGTGCGCACGACGACCACGGCGACGGCCACGGCGACGGCCACGGCGACGGCCACGACAAGGCGCCCGGCGAGAAGGAACTCGCGCACGCCTGACCCACGGACTGCACGACCAGCCTCACCCGTCAACCCCTCAGACGTACCCGGACCCCCGGGGACAAGCACTCACACAAAGGATTAGGTACATGGCAACCGATGCAGAGCTCTCGGCCGAGGCCATCAAGGTCGCGGGCGGCCTTATCGGCGGTGGCCTGGCACTGGGCGGCGGCGCGATCGGCGCGGCCATCGGTGACGGTCTCGCCGGCTCGGCGACCATCTCCGGTGTCGCTCGTCAGCCCGAGGCGCAGTCCCGCCTGTTCACGATCTTCTTCCTGACGGTCGGTCTGTGTGAGGCGGCGTACTTCATCAACCTCGCCTTCATGGCGATGTTCGTCTTCGTCATCGGTAAGTAGGTAGCCCACCGTGCTGCGACTCGCCTACAGCATCGCCACCTCGGAAAGCCCCGAGGGGATTGAGGAAGAGGAAGATGACATCTTCCTGATCCCCAACGCGACCATGCTGGTCGAGCTCGTCCTCTTCGCGATCGTCCTGTTCGTCGTCTGGAAGTTCATCGTGCCGCCGGTCGCCAAGGCCATGGCCGAGCGGCAGGCGAAGATCTCCGGATCGATGTCGGACACCGAGGCGGCCACGCGCAAACTCGCCGAGGCCCAGGCGGCCTACGAGAACGCGATGGCCGACGCTCGCGCCGAGGCGAACCGCCTCCGCGAAGAGGCGCGTGCGCAGCACAAGGCGATCGTCGACGAGGCCGCCGCGGCGGCGCAGGCCCGGGCGGACGAGATCACCGCGACCACCCGGGCTCAGCTGGCCGAGGAGCGCGAGCGTGCGCTGGCTTCGTTGCAGTCCGACGTCTCCGCCCTCGCCGGTCAGCTGGCCGGCCGGGTCGTGGGGGAGCAGGTATGAATTCAGTGACAACGTCACCCACGAGTGACCTGATCCTGGCCTCGGGCGGTGCCAAGGGCGTCACGATCGAGCTCATCGGCTTCGTGGTCATCGTCGCGATCCTCGCGAAGTGGCTCGTGCCGGTGGTGCTGAAGCTGATGTCGGCCCAGCAGGAGCGGATCGCCAAGCAGCTCGCCGACAGTGAGGCCGCCAGCCAGAAGCTGGCGGAGGCTCAGGCCGCGTACGACAACGCGGTCGCCGAGGCTCGTGCCGAGGCCGAGAAGCTGCGGGCCGACGCTCGGGAGCAGAACCAGCAGATCGTGTCGGAGGCGGCGGCCGCCGCGCAGGCCCGGGCGGACGAGATCACCGCCCGCGCCACCGAGGCCCTCGAGGCCGAGCGGGTCAGCGCGGTGCGCACCCTGCAGGCCGAGATCGCCTCCATGGCCGTCGAGCTGGCCGAGCGGCAGGTCCGCGAGGCGCTCCAGAACGACGCGGTGCAGCGCCGGATCAACGACCGGTTCCTGTCCGAGCTCGAGGGCGGCTCGATCGCCAGCTCCAACGCGCCGGTGGCCTCGGCCCCGGCCGGAGAGACGGCCGGCCAGTCCGGTCAGGGAGGGCTGTTCTAGTGAGGGGTGCGTCCAAGGCGGCCCTCGCGGCTGCCGTCGACCGGTTCGACCAGGTCAGCCGCGGGCTCGACGCCAACGGCCTGGCCCGGCTCTCGGACGAGCTGTTCGCCGTGCTGCAGGTCGTCGACACCGAGCACATGCTCCGCCGCTCGCTGTCCGACCCCAGCCGGCCCGGTTCGGCCAAGAGCGAGGTCGCGCAGGTCCTGTTCAGCGGCAAGGTGTCCGGCGAGACGCTCGAGGTCGTCACGACCCTCGCGGCGCAGCGCTGGTCGCGCCCGAGCGAGATGGCCGACGGCCTCGAGAACCTCGCGGTGCTGGCCGAGATCGCCCGGGCCGAGGCGCTCGGCGAGCTCGACGACGTCGAGGACGAGCTGTTCCGCTTCGGCCGCATCGTCGAGGCGGAGCCGGGACTGCGCGGCGCGCTGGTGGACCCGGCCGTCGGCGCGGACCGCAAGGGTGAGCTCGTCGCCGGTCTGCTCAGCGGGCGCGCGAAGGACTCGACCGTCCGCCTGGTGCGCCAGGTCGTGAGCCACCCCCGTGGCCGTACCCCCGAGCGCAACATCGCGCACCTCGGCAAGGCGGTCTCGGACCGCCGGCGCAAGCTCGTCGCCCTGGTGCGGTCCGCGGTTCCGCTGGAGCCGCAGGAGAAGGACCGGCTGGCCCGCGCGCTGGCCGGGATCTACGGCCACGACGTCCAGGTCAAGGCCGAGGTCGACCCGTCGATCGTGGGCGGTCTGTTCGTCCAGGTCGGCGACGAGGTCGTCGACGGAACCATCGCCGGTCGGCTCGACCGGCTCAAGCGGCGCTTCGAGCGCTGATTTTTCGCAGCCCCATTCGAACGCCGGTTGAACGAGTAACAGGAACAGGGAGACGAAGGACATGGCGGAGCTGACGATCCGGCCGGACGAGATCCGGGAGGCGCTGGAGCGCTTCGTCTCGGGTTACTCGCCCGACGCCCCCACCCGCGACGAGGTCGGCACGGTCATCGAGTGTGGTGACGGCATCGCCCGCGTCGAGGGCCTGCCCTCGACGATGGCCAACGAGATCCTCGAGTTCGAGGACGGCACCCGCGGCCTGGCGCAGAACCTCGACGTCCGCGAGATCGGCGTCGTCGTCCTCGGTGACTTCTCGAAGATCGAGGAGGGCCAGTCGGTCCGCCGCACCGGTGAGGTTCTCTCGGTGCCGGTCGGCGACGCGTACCTCGGTCGCGTGGTCGACTCGCTCGGCAACCCGCTCGACGGCCTCGGCGCCGTCGAGACCACCGAGCGCCGCATCCTCGAGCTGCAGGCCCCCTCGGTCGTCCAGCGCCAGCCGGTCACCGAGCCGCTGCAGACCGGTATCAAGGCCATCGACGCGATGACCCCGATCGGCCGTGGCCAGCGCCAGCTGATCATCGGTGACCGCCAGACGGGCAAGACCACCATCGCGGTCGACACGATCCTGAACCAGAAGGCCAACTGGGAGTCGGGCGACCCGACCAAGCAGGTCCGCTGCATCTACGTCGCCGTCGGCCAGAAGGGCTCGACGATCGCCAACATCCGCCAGGTCCTCGCCGACAACGGCGCCCTGGAGTACACGACGATCGTCGCCGCCCCGGCGTCCGACCCGGCCGGCTTCAAGTACATCGCCCCCTACACCGGCTCGGCCATCGGCCAGCACTGGATGTACCAGGGCAAGCACGTCCTCATCGTCTTCGACGACCTGAGCAAGCAGGCCGACGCCTACCGCGCCGTCTCCCTCCTGCTCCGCCGCCCGCCGGGCCGCGAGGCCTTCCCGGGCGACGTCTTCTACCTGCACTCGCGGCTCCTCGAGCGTTGCGCGAAGCTCTCGGACGACCTGGGCGCCGGTTCGATGACGGGTCTGCCGGTCATCGAGACCAAGGGCAACGACGTGTCGGCGTACATCCCGACCAACGTCATCTCCATCACCGACGGCCAGTGCTTCCTCGAGTCGGACCTGTTCAACGCGGGTGTCCGCCCGGCCATCAACGTCGGTGTCTCGGTCTCCCGCGTCGGTGGTGCCGCGCAGGTCAAGGCGATGAAGAAGGTCGCCGGCACGCTGCGTCTGGCCCTGTCGCAGTACCGAGATCTGGAAGCGTTCGCGGCCTTCGCCTCCGACCTGGACGCGGCCTCCCGCGCCCAGCTGGAGCGCGGTGCCCGCATGATCGAGCTCCTCAAGCAGCCGCAGTTCTCGCCGTTCTCGATCGACCGTCAGGTCGCCTCGATCTGGGCGGGTACCACCGGTCAGCTCGACGAGGTCCCGGTCGCGGACATCCGCCGCTTCGAGGAGGAGTTCCTCGACTACCTGAGCCTCAAGCACAAGGGCACCCTCGACACGATCCGCGAGACCGGCAACCTGAGCGACGAGGACCTCGCCGTGTTCGCCGACGCCATCACGGAGTTCAAGAAGGGCTTCACGACCTCCTCGGGCCAGTCGCTGGCCAAGGAGGCTGCGGTGGCGGCGATGGACGACGAGGACGTCGACCAGGAGAAGATCACCAAGGTGAAGAAGGCCTGACGAATGGGCGCTCAACTCCGGATCTTCCGGCAGCGGATCCGGTCGGTTAAGTCGACCGCGAAGATCACGCGGGCGCAGGAGCTCATTGCCTCGTCCCGGATCATCAAGGCGCAGCAGCGCACGGTGGCGGCCCAGCCGTACGCCCGTGCGATCACGCGCGCGGTCACGGCCCTGGTCAGCCAGGCCGGCACCGTCGACCATCCGCTGCTCACCGAGAAGAAGGCCAGCCCGACCCGCTCCGCGGTCGTCCTGCTGACCTCCGACCGCGGCTTCGCGGGCGGCTTCAACGCCAACATCCTGCGCGAGGGCGAGGCTCTGACGAGCCTGCTCCGCGAGGAGGGCAGCGAGGTCGTGCCCTACGTCTCCGGGCGTAAGGGCGTCACCTGGTACAAGTTCCGCAACCGCGCCCTCGCGGGGGAGTGGAGCGGGTTCTCGGACCGGCCGACCTACGACGACGCGAAGGCGATCGCCGACGTGGTCATCGAGGCCTTCAAGACCCCCACCGAGGAGGGCGGTGTCGACGAGATCCACCTCGTCTACACCGAGTTCGTCTCGATGCTGACCCAGCGGGTCGTGGTGCGCCGCATCCTCCCGCTTGAGGTCGAGGAGGTCGAGGAGGGCAGCGCCGCGGCGGCTGCCGCCGCGGCTGCGCAGGGCGGTGGCCCGCTCCCGCAGTACGACTACGAGCCCGACGAGGAGGAGGTGCTCGACGCGCTGCTGCCGCGGTACGTCGAGAGCCGCTTCTACTACGCGCTGCTCACGTCGGCGGCCTCGGAGTTCGCTGCGCGTCGCCGCGCGATGAAGTCCGCGACCGACAACGCGAACGAACTGGTCGACATCCTCACCCGGTCGGCCAACCAGGCCCGGCAGGCCGAGATCACCCAGGAAATCAGCGAAATCGTGGGTGGCGCGAACGCGCTCGCCGACGCGACCGCAGGAAGCGAATAAGGGACAGGGATACGACAGATGACTGCTACCGCTGCTGAGACACTTCCTGGGGGCACGACCGCGACCGGCCGGGTCGCCCGCGTCATCGGCCCCGTCGCCGACGTGGAGTTCCCCGTCGGCGCGATGCCCGCGATCTTCAACGCGCTCAAGGTGAAGGTCACCATGGGTGGTGTCACCTCGACGCTCACCCTCGAGGTCGCGCAGCACCTCGGTGACAACCTGGTCCGCGCCGTCTCGCTGAACCCGACCGACGGCCTGACCCGCGGCGCCGAGGTCATCGACACCGGCGCGCCGATCTCGGTGCCCGTCGGTGACGTGACCAAGGGCCACGTCTGGAACACCATCGGCGACCCGCTCGACGTGCCGGCCGAGAGCCTGCAGATCACCGAGCGCTGGCCGATTCACCGCGACCCGCCGCCCTTCGACCAGCTCGAGTCGCGCACCGAGATCCTCGAGACGGGCATCAAGGTCATCGACCTCCTCACCCCTTACGTAAAGGGTGGGAAGATCGGTCTGTTCGGTGGTGCCGGTGTCGGCAAGACCGTTCTGATCCAGGAGATGATCCGCCGCGTCGCCCAGGAGTTCGGTGGCGTGTCCTGCTTCGCCGGTGTCGGCGAGCGCACCCGTGAGGGCAACGACCTCTTCCTGGAGATGTCCGAGTCCGGCGTCATCAACTCGACCGCGCTCTGCTTCGGTCAGATGGACGAGCCGCCGGGCACGCGTCTTCGCGTCGCGCTGACCGCGCTGACGATGGCGGAGTACTTCCGCGACGTGCAGAAGCAGGACGTGCTCCTGTTCATCGACAACATCTTCCGGTTCACCCAGGCCGGTTCCGAGGTGTCGACCCTGCTCGGCCGCATGCCCTCCGCCGTCGGTTACCAGCCGACCCTGGCCGACGAGATGGGCCTCCTGCAGGAGCGCATCACCTCGACGCGTGGTCGTTCGATCACCTCGATGCAGGCGATCTACGTCCCCGCCGACGACATCACCGACCCGGCGCCGCACAACGCGTTCGCCCACCTCGACGCGACGACCGTTCTTTCCCGGGCCATCACCGAGAAGGGCATCTACCCGGCCGTCGACCCGCTCGACTCGACCTCCCGCATCCTCGACCCGCAGATCGTCGGCGAGGAGCACTACCAGGTCGCGCAGTCGGTGAAGCGGCTCCTGCAGAAGTACAAGGAGCTGCAGGACATCATCGCCATCCTCGGTATCGACGAACTGTCCGAAGAGGACAAGGTCGCCGTCAACCGGGCCCGCCGCATCGAGCGTTTCCTCTCGCACCCGATGTTCGTGGCCGAGGCCTTCACCGGCCAGCCCGGCGTGTTCGTTCCGCTCTCGGAGACCATCGCCTCCTTCAAGGCGCTCGTGGCCGGCGAGTTCGACCACCTGCCCGAGCAGGCGTTCTTCATGTGCGGCGGCGTCGAGGACGTCGAGAAGAAGGCCAAGGAACTGGCTCGTGGCTGACACGCTCTCCGTCGACGTCGTCGCTCCGGACCGCAACGTCTATCGCGGTCCGGCGACGATCGTCATCGCGCGCACCCTCGAGGGCGAGCTCGGCATCCTCAAGGGACACGTACCGGTGCTCGGCGTGCTGGAGTCGGGCCCGGTGACGATCCGTACGCCGGACGGCGAGACCGTCACGGCGGCCGTGCACGGCGGCTTCATCTCGGTGGCGGACGACGTCGTGTCGATCCTCGCCGAGGTGGCCGAGCTCGGCACCGACATCGACGTGGCCCGCGCCCAGCGTGCGCTGGACCGGGCCAAGTCCGAGGGTGACCCCGAGGGCGACGCGGCCAAGCGGGCGCAGACGCGTCTGCGCGCCGCGGGCCGGGAGGCCTGACCCGCAAGGGCACCGCACGGCAGGGGAGGGCCGATGATGCTGTTTCTCGACATCGTCATCGGCCTGCTCGCCTTTGTGGGCCTCTCCCTGCTGGCCCTGACCGTGCGACGGATGGTGCTGTCCCGCCCGGTCGGTACGTTCGCCTGCAGCCTCCGGTTCGGTGATCATCCGGACGGGGAGGGCTGGTCCTACGGGATCGGCCGGTACCACGGGGACCGCGTCGAGTGGTTCCCCATCTTCAGCCTCCGCTGGCGGCCGCGGCACGTTCTGACCCGCCGTCAGCTCCGCGTGCGCAGTCGGCGCGACGCGACCACCGCCGAGACCCACACGGTCTCCGTCGGCTCGGTGGTCCTGGTCTGCGCGCTGGGCACCGAGCCCCTCGAGCTCGCGATGACCCACGACGCGATGACGGGCTTTCTTTCCTGGGTCGAGGCGGCCCCGCCGAAGGACCCGATGGTCGCCTGACGCGGCCGCGCAACGCAGGCGCGGCCCGCCGCGGCCGGGCCGCGACGGACCGCGTGGGTCCTGGAACTGGTCTCTGGCGTCAGATGCCGGGCGGCGGCGGTGCCGTGCCCGGGTCGGCCGGGGGCGGCGTGCCCGGGTCGGCCGGCGGCGTGCCCGGGTCGACCGGCGGGGTGCCGGGGTCGGCCGGGGGCGGCGTGCCCGGATCGGCCGGCGGAGTGCCGGGATCGGCGGGCGGGGGTGTCGTCGGGTCCTCGCCCGGAGGCGGGGTGGTCTCCTCCGGAGAGTGGGGTTCGGTCTCGGTCGAGTCCGGGCAGAGCACGAGGTCCAGCGGGGTGCCGGTGCAGGGCTCTTCTGCGGGAGCGGCGGTGGTCGCGGACGCGGTGCCGGCGCTCGCGGCGACGGCGAGGAGCGCGCCGCCGGCGGCCACCGCGGCCCGCGTGGCCACGGTGCGGGTCGGACTCGGGGAACGGTGTTTGTTCGGTTTGCTACGCATTCATTCGCAGTGCCCGGGTTCACAGGCACTAAACAGGGGCGTCCGGGTTTCGCGCTCTCCTCGGCCGCGTGTGCTCAGCGGTTGGCGCCGGGCACCCAGAGGACGTCGCCGTCCCCACCCTCTGATGTCACATTCGCGACGCGGCCGAGGATGAACAGCAGGTCGCTCAATCGGTTGAGGTACTTCGCCGGGAGTTTGCTGGTGCTGTCCGGGTGCGCCTCGTACGCGGCCCAGGCGGAGCGCTCGGCGCGGCGGGTCACGGTACGCGCGACGTGGAGGAGGGCGGCGCCCTTCGTCCCGCCGGGCAGGATGAAGCTCTTCAGCTTCGGCAGATCCTCGTTGTAGCGGTCGCAGGCGGCCTCGAGGCGCTCGATGTCGGCCTCGCCGATCCGCAGCGGCGGGTAGGCGGGGTTCTCGACGATCGGATTGCACAGGTCGGCGCCGACGTCGAACAGGTCGTTCTGAATGCGGGTCAGCAGCTCGACCAGGTCGGGCGCGAGGTCGCCGAGCGCGATCGCGACCCCGATCGCCGAGTTCGCCTCGTCGCAGTCCGCGTAGGCGGCCAGGCGGGGGTCGTTCTTCGACGTCCGGCTGAAGTCGCCGAGCGCCGTCGTCCCGTCGTCGCCGGTCTTGGTGTAGATCCGCGTCAGGTTGACCATGCGGTGCAGCCTAGGCGAGCAGCACGCGCAGGCTCCGGCCGGTGATCAGTCGATGACCATCGCGCAGTTGCGGACGACGGTGTGGCCGCTGGAGCGGAACTCGACCCGCGTGCGCACCAGGCCCGCGCCCTCGCCCGCCGAGGCGGGGATGTCGTAGCCGCCGGGGGAGGACGGGGCGACGAGCTGGCTCAGCTGGGTCTTGCCGTCCTGGTCCTTGATGATCAGGCGGAGCTTCTTGATGTTGATCTTCTTGTTCCGGTAGATCCCGGTCTCGCCGTTGTCGGTGATGCGCAGGCTGATCGCCTGGACGTCCCGGCCGTTGGCGCCGACGTTGACCTTGATCTGGATGCGCGCCGTGCGGCCGCGGACCGTGCTCGTGCAGCGCTTCGTGATCTTGCCCGCCGCGGCGACGGTCGCCTGCTCGCCCTCGCTGCCCGCCGTCGAGGCGGCGGTCGCGCCCGCCGTCGGCAGCAGCGTGACCGTCAGGCCGACCGCGGAGACACCGGCGGCGAGGGACAGGCGTCGTGTGGTCGTCATGGCCGAACGCTACGGCTCCAGGCAGGTCGGGAGCGAGTCCGAGTTTCCGGTCGGGGCGCCCGTCTGGCCGGTGGGCGAGTAGATCTTCACCCAGCGGACGGTCGGGTAGTGGGAGAGCGTCGCGTCGATCTGGTTCGCGATGCTGAACGCTCCGCCGCCGGCGGAGCAGCCGCCGGTGAGGCGGACGCGCGCAATCCCGTTGCTGATCGAGAGGTTCGTGAAACCGGTGGCCTTCGAGAGCATGTTGCCCACGCCCGCCGCGGATTCGGCCGCCGTCGGCCCGGCGAACATGCGGTGCAGCGCGCCGGTGGCCGGGGCGCCGGCCGGCACGTCGCGCCAGACGGAGCGGGTCTCGGCGGTGGCCTGATTCGTGAAGTACACCGGGACGCGGGTCCGCGCGTAGTCGTTGCGGATGTCGATGACGACGCGGCTGGGCTTCGTCAGCTTCAGGACGCTGTAGGAGGTGCGCGCCATCAGCGCCGCGCCGAAGGAGACCATGCCCTCGAATTCACCCGCGTGGACCACCTCGTTGAGGTTCTGGTTGCCGGTGGAACGGCGCAGGGGGCCGAAGGTGGAGGCGTAGTTCTTCGTGTACCCGGTGACGCCGCCCAGCCCGATCTGCAGGAACGCGTTACCCGCCGCCGGCACGGTGTCGCCGGACCCGTCGTGGGCGATCCTGGGCGCCCACTGCACGAACGTGTGCGAGGGCAGCTTCCCGGAGAACTCGAACACCAGGCGGTCGTAGCCCGGATGGGTGGCCGTCCGGATCGCGACGAGCTTGCTGGTCCCGCTCGACCCGCCCGCCGCGTCGGCGAGGGACGGCACCGCCAACGTGGCCGAGGCGCCGGCCAGCAGGGCGACGGAGAGCAGGACGGAACGGATGCGGGGCGTCTTCCGACGGAACATGTCGGCCTCCAGGGGGCCTGCCGAGGGGGTGCAGGGGGTTCCTGACACCCGCAAGACGCGCGAAGCGCCCGTCCGGTTGACGCGCCGCGCCCTACGATCTACGCGTGGAACGGTTCCGGGTTACGGGTGGGGCCCGTCTGGCGGGCGAGGTGCGCGTCGACGGCGCGAAGAACAGCGTCCTCAAGCTGATGGCGGCTGCGCTGCTCGCCGAGGGGCGCACGACGCTGACGAACGTCCCGGAGATCCTCGACATCGACTTCATGTCGGCGCTGCTGCGCCGCCTCGGCTGCGAGGTCGAACAGCGGCCCGGCACCGTGGTGATCGACGTGCCGGCCGAGCTCTCGCACGAGGCGCCGTACGAGCTGGTGCGCCGGCTCCGGGCCTCGATCTGCGTCCTCGGTCCGCTGGTCGCGCGGCTGGGTCGCGCGAAGGTCGCGCTGCCGGGCGGTGACAACATCGGCTCGCGCGCGCTCGACATGCACATCGGCGGGCTGGCCAAGCTCGGCGCGACGAGCGAGTCCGAGCACGGCTACATCATCACGGAGGCCCCGAAGGGACTGACCGGAGCGTCGGTCTGGCTGGACTTCCCGAGCGTCGGGGCCACCGAGAACATCCTCATGGCGGCGGTGCTCGCCAACGGCACGACGGTCATCGACAACGCGGCGCGCGAACCCGAGATCGTCGACCTCGCCGACATGCTGATCCAGATGGGCGCGAAGGTCTCCGGCGCCGGCACCTCGACGATCGAGATCGAGGGCGTCCCGGCCGGCTCACTGAGCCCGACCTCGCACCGCACCGTTCCCGACCGCATCGTCGCCGGCACCTGGGCGGTCGCGGCGGCGATGACGCGCGGCGACGTCACGATCCTGAACGCGAACCCCCATCACCTGGAGCTCCCGCTCGACAAGCTCGTGACCGCAGGCGCGGACGTCGAGTGGATGCCCGACGGCTTCCGCGTCGAGATGAACCGCCGCCCCGAGGCGGTCGACATCATGACGTTGCCGTACCCGGGCTTCCCGACCGACCTGCAGCCGGCCTACATCGCGCTCAACACCGTCGCCGAGGGCGCCGCGATGGTCACCGAGAACATCTTCGAGGCGCGGTTCATGTTCATCGACGAGATGGTTCGCCTCGGCGCCGAGATCAAGACCGACGGCCACCACGCGGTCATCCGCGGCCGCCCGCACCTGTCCGGGGCGCCCGTGCGGTCGCACGACATCCGTGCGGGTGCGGGTCTCGTCCTCGCGGGCCTCGTGGCCGAGGGCGAGACGATCGTGACCGACGTCCACCACATCGACCGCGGGTACGCCGACTTTGTCGCGCAGCTCAACTCCCTCGGCGCCCAGGTCGTCCGCGAGCCGGATCCGGACCACTTTCACGAGTGAGTTCGCTCACGCGGATCGGTCGCGCAGCGCGGTCGATCAGTAGCCCAGCAGCAACTCGCGGGCGCGTTGCAGGTCGTCGTTCCACACCATGACGCGCAGTCCGTCGTGCGTCTCGACGACCCGGCTGCGGATCCCCGACCGGGCCAGCAGTGAGCTGATCTGCGCGCCCTCCGCAGCGTCCTGGGGCGCGGCGAGGGGCGTCATCAGCCCGTAGTCGTGCTCGGACCCGGTCCGCGGACGGCGTGCCAGCAGCGACGTCGGACGGGGTGAGAAGGCCCAGCGCAGGACCAGAACGAGCACGCCGAGGACGACCGCGACGATCACCATGTGCTCCGTGGCGTAGCCCACGGTCGGATTCTGCCCCGGGTTACGGCGTCGTTACCATCGCACCCACGAGACTGGAGGGCCGCGATGGCAGACGGTGGCAGCACCCGCGACAAGCCTTGGCTGATTCGGACCTACGCGGGGCACTCGTCCGCGGCGGGCTCGAACGCGCTGTACCGGAGCAACCTCGCCAAGGGCCAGACCGGTCTGTCGGTGGCGTTCGACCTCCCGACGCAGACCGGGTACGACCCCGACCACGTCCTGGCCAGGGGTGAGGTCGGCAAGGTCGGCGTGCCCGTCCCGCATCTGGGTGAGATGCGTCAGCTCTTCGAGGGCATCCCGCTCGACTCCATGAACACCTCCATGACGATCAACGCCACCGCGATGTGGCTGCTCGCCATGTACCAGGTGGTCGCCGAGGAGCAGGCGATCGCCGCCGGCACCGACCCGGCCGAGACGCTGCGCAAGCTCTCCGGGACGACCCAGAACGACATCATCAAGGAGTACCTGTCGCGCGGGACCTACGTGTTCCCGCCGGCCGCCTCGATGCGCCTGACCGTCGACACCATCGCGTACACGGTCACGAACGTCCCCAAGTGGAACCCGATCAACATCTGCAGCTACCACCTGCAGGAGGCCGGGGCCACCACGGTCCAGGAGCTCGCCTTCGCGATGTCGACCGCGATCGCGGTCCTCGACGCGGTCCGCGACTCGGGCCAGGTGCCGGCCGAGAAGTTCGGTGACGTCGTCGCCCGCATCTCCTTCTTCGTGAACGCCGGTGTGCGGTTCGTCGAGGAGATGTGCAAGATGCGCGCGTTCGTGCGCCTGTGGGACGAGGTCACCGAGCAGCGCTACGGGGTGACCGACCCGAAGCAGCGGCGTTTCCGCTACGGCGTGCAGGTGAACTCGCTCGGTCTGACGGAGGCTCAGCCGGAGAACAACGTCCAGCGCATCGTGCTGGAGATGCTCGGCGTGACGCTCTCGAAGGACGCCCGGGCCCGCGCCATCCAGCTGCCGGCGTGGAACGAGGCGCTCGGCCTCCCGCGGCCGTGGGACCAGCAGTGGTCGCTGCGGATCCAGCAGGTCCTCGCGTTCGAGTCCGACCTGCTCGAGTACGACGACCTGTTTCACGGCTCGGTCGTCGTCGAGGCCAAGGTCGACCAGCTGGTCCGTGACGCGTACGCGGAGATGGACCGCATCGCCGAACTCGGCGGGGCGGTCGCGGCCGTCGAGTCCGGCTACATGAAGTCCGCCCTCGTCGCCTCGCACGCCGAGCGCCGCAAGCGCATCGAGACCGGCGAGGACAAGATCATCGGCGTCAACTCGTTCACCGAGACCGAGCCGAACCCGCTGCTCGCCGACCTCGACGCCGCGATCCAGACCGCGGATCCCGCGGCGGAGTCCGCGGCGATCGAGAGCGTCCGGGCCTGGAAGGCACAGCGCGACGACAACGCGGTCGCGGCCGCGCTGGAGAACCTGCGCAAGGTCGCGAAGAGCAACGACAACCTGATGACGGCGACGCTCGAGTGCGTCCGCGCCGGCGTCACGACGGGGGAGTGGTCCGGTGCCCTGCGCGAGGAGTTCGGCGAGTACCGCGCGCCGACCGGGGTCACCGGCGTGAGTTCCGCGCCCGACGGCGCCGCGATCGCCGAGGTGCGCGCGGCCGTGCAGCGGACGGGTGACGAACTCGGCCGCCGGCTGCGTCTGCTCGTCGGCAAGCCCGGCCTCGACGGTCACTCCAACGGTGCCGAGCAGGTCGCGGTCCGTGCCCGGGACGTCGGGTTCGAGGTCATCTACCAGGGCATCCGCCTGACGCCGGCTCAGATTGTTGCCGCCGCCGTCGAGGAGGACGTCCACTGCGTGGGTCTGTCGATCCTGTCCGGCTCGCACATGGAGCTGATCCCGGACGTCCTGGCCCGCCTGCGGGACGCCGGTGCTTCCGACGTCCCCGTGATCGTGGGCGGCATCGTGCCCGACGGTGACGCCCGGGCTCTCCGCGAGGCCGGCGTCGCCGCGGTGTTCACGCCGAAGGACTACGGCCTCACCGAGATCATGGCGCGCATCGTCGACGTCATCCGCGCGGCGAACGGGCTCGACCCGCTGACCTGAGCCGGGCGTGCGGCGTCGTGCTCAGTGCGCGACGTCGACGTAGATCCGGGTCGGCTTCGAGAGCGTCCCGACCCGGAAGCCGGCCTTGCGCTTCAGCCCGAGGCCGAAGGCGACCTGGCCCTCGAAGTCGCACAGCATGCGCATGCTCCGCAGCGTCGGGAGCTTGGGGTTGGCCGTGGAGTTCTGGCCCGGCCCGCGGTAGACGTCCCGGCCCTTGTTGTCGTGGGCCTGCGCCGGCTCGAGGGTGATGCTGAGGAACTTCTTGCCGGGGATCGTCACCTTCTTCCCGCTGCCGCACTGGCGCAGGGTGCTGACGTACCGGACGTTGTAGCCCGACGCCTTCCCGGTCAGGTCGAACACCACCCGGTCGTAGGCCTTGTGCTTGCCGAACCGGGCGTCGACGACCCGCGGGATCTTCGCCGGGTTCCGGGTCTTCACCTTCGGGCTGGTGTCCGACGGCGGCGCCGCGGGAGCGGCGACCGTTTCGGTGGCGAGGCCGCCGGCGGCGACCAGCGAGACGGCCGTCAGCAGACCGGCCAGGCGACGACGCTGCGCGATGGTGGGCATGGGACGTGTTGTACCGCAGCGCCGGGCGGAAATCGAGCGGCTTGATCTCTACGTGAACAGGCCGCGGATGTCCTCGGCCGAGAGCGCGCGACCGAAACCCTCGCCCTCGCCGCCGTCGACGACGCGGGCGAACAGCTTCGCCTTGCGGGCCTGCAGATCGAGCACCCGTTCCTCGATCGTGTTGGCCGCGATCAGCCGGTAGACGTGCACGGTGCGGGTCTGCCCGATGCGGTGCGTGCGGTCGACCGCCTGCAGCTCCGCGGCCGGGTTCCACCACGGGTCCATCAGGAAGCAGTAGTCGGCCTCGGTCAGGTTCAGCCCGAACCCGCCGGCTTTGAGGCTGATCAGGAACACCGATGCGGAGCCGGACTTGAAGCGCTCGATCACCTCGGCCCGCCGGCGGGTCGTCCCGTCGAGCCGGACGTGCTCGACGCCCTCCGCGTCGAGCCGGGCCTCGATCAGGTCCAGCAGGCGGGTGAACTGGCTGAAGACCAGCGTCCGGTGCCCGGTGCCCTCGACGGACTGGACGTGCTCGAGGAGGGAATCGAGCTTCGCGTTCGGGACCGCGAGGTGCTCGTCGTCGGTGAGTCCGGGGTGCAGGCTGAGCTGCCGGAGCAGGGTGAGTGAGCGCAGGATCTCGAAGCGGTTGCCGTCGAGGTCGTCGAGCAGCTTGAGCACCTTCTGACGCTCCCGCTGGAGCGTGAGATCGTAGATCTTCCGGTGCTTCGGGTCGAGCTGGACCGACAGGACCTGCTCCTGCTTGGGCGGGAGCTCGGGGGCGACCTCCTCCTTGGTCCGCCGTTTCACCAGCGGACGGATCCGGCGGCGCAGCCGGGCGAGCAGGTCGGAGTCGCCGTTGCGCTCGATCGGGACGGCGTAGATCTCCTTGAACGCCTCGGGGTTCGGGAAGAGCCCGGGCGCTGCGACGGAGAGCAGTGCCCACAGCTCCATCACCGAGTTCTCCAGCGGGGTCCCGGTGATGGCGAGCTTGAACGGGGCGTCGATGTGCCGCGCGACCCGGTGCACCTGCGCCTTGCGGTTCTTCACGAACTGCGCCTCGTCGAGCAGGAGTCCGGCCCACGGCCGCTCCAGGTAGCTCGCGGCGTCGATGCGCAGCAGGGCGTAGGAGGTCACGACGACGTCGGCCCGCGCGGCCTTCTCGTGCAGCGGGGCCGACTTGGAGCGCCGGGAGCGCGCGGCCGTCTCGGTGACGGTCTCGACCCGCAGGCCCGGGGTGAAGCGCGCCGCCTCGGCCGCCCAGTTCGACACGACCGAGGTCGGGGCGACGATGAGGAACGGCGGTGCGTCGGGCTCGGTGGTACGGGCGTGCGCGATCAGCGCGAGCGACTGCAGTGTCTTGCCCAGGCCCATGTCGTCGGCGAGGATTCCGCCGAGGCGGTGCTCCCAGAGGAACGCGAGCCACTCGAAACCTTCGACCTGATAGTGCCTCAGATCGGCGTGGACGCCGGCGGGGACGGGGGTGCTGCCGATGGCGTCGAGTCGGCGCAGCGCCTGCACGTGCTCCTGCCAGGCCGGGGTCTGGTGGCTGACGTCGCCGAGGCCGGCGAGCTCCTCCCAGAGCCCGGTCTGGTACCGGCTGATCCGCAGCTGGCCCGGCGGGGCGTCCGCGAGCCGGCGGGCCTCGTCGATCAACGCGCGCAGGGCGATCAGCTCGGGCTTCTCCAGCGAGAAGTACGCGCCGCCCGGCAGCAGCAGGTGCGAACGGCCCTGTGCGAGGGCGACGAACAGCTGCAGGAACGGGACGGTCTCGCCGTCGACGGTCACGGAGACGCCGAGGTCGTACCAGTCGCCGTCGTTGTCGAGCGCCGCGGTGGAGACCGCGATCCGCAGCGAGTCGCCGGCCTCGCGGTACTCGACGGGCGTGCCGCCGACCTCGACCCGCAGGTCGTCCCGCTCGGTGAGCCGCGGGAGCCACTCGGTGGCGAAGTGCATGGTGTCGACGCCGGAGAGCTCGAGCGGGGAGTCGACGCCGGGACCGTCGGGGCGGCCCAGGCCGTAGGCGCTCAGGCCCGGGGCGAGACCGGACATCAGGGCGGCCTCGGCCTGGGGGTCGCGGAACGCCGCGCCCTCGGGGGAGTTGACCGTGAGCCGCCGCTCCTCGTCGCCGACCCGGTACGACCAGTGCCAGGACAGCGCGAGCGCGTGGTCGTCGCCGAAGTCGGCGCGGAGCACGAGCTCGGGCGGCGAGACCTCGGGGACGGTGAACGAACCGTCGGAGCTGACGACCTCGGCGATGCGGCGCAGTTGCGGGAGGTACTCGTCGGTGAACCGGTCCCGGTGGGCCGCCGGCACCGCGAGCGGCTCGACCGCGAACACCATGCGGCGCAGGGGGAGCGCGGCGGGGGAGCTGAGCTCGACGAGGCGGATCGGCCAGTCCGCGGGGTTGCCGGGCAGGCGGTCCTCGTCCTCCCGCGAGCGCACGAGGGCCCCGGATCCGCTGCCGAGGAAGGCGATCGGCGTCAGCTCCCCGAACCCGGTCCCGGTCCGCAGGACGGGAGTGACCTCAAGTCCGGTTTCGGCGTCGGCGTCGGCGGACGCCGCGGTCACGTCGAGGCACAGGTCCGCGGTTTCGATCGGAGGCAGGTCGCCGAGGTCCGGGTGGATCAGGCGCAACCCGGCCCGGACCGCCTGGCGGAGCAGGGGGAGCAAGGCGCTGGAGGTGACGGCGGAGAGCTCGATGGAGCGCTCGTCGCCGTAGCGGAGATGCTCGGCGTAGCCGGCGCCGGTGCGGGCCCGGTAGAGGGCGTGCAGGTCGTGCAGGACGCGCACCTGGTCCTCGGGGTAGGCGGTGCGGCTCGCCAGCGACCCGAGACGGCCCCAGGACAGCTCGCCCGCAACCCAGCCCTTCTTGCCCTCGCGCACGATCCGCGCCCACAGCTCGACCGGCTCGCTCGCCATCGCGTCGCCGCCGCCCCACCGGGTCGGCAGGCGGCGCTTGAGGGTCAACTCGATCGCGAGCGTGCGCGGCTCGACCTTCACCGGGAACGGCGCCGCCGGGTCGAGGGCCGAGCGCCAGCGGTCCTCCCACGTCGGTTCCTTCGGCGGGGTGGGCTTCGCCGGGGGCGGCGCCGCGTGCCCGCCGGCGACGAGCGCGAGGGCGGCCGCGTGCTTGCAGTTGTAGTGGACCGGGCAGCTGCACTCGCCCCGGACGAACACGTACGCCCCGCTGCCGGAGTCGGAGGGGTACACGTGCAGCGTCGTCACGTACGGCGTCGTCGACCCGCCCGCGACGGACCCCAGCACCACCCGGGCCGCCTTGCTCCAGGTCAGCTGCTCGACGGCGCCGCGGTCGGCGTACTCCACGCCCCGCTGAAACGTCGCCATCCCGACGACCGCCCGCAGGCTGGCGACGTCGAGGGTGAACAGGGCGGCGGGCACGGATTGACGCTAACCCGCCGGACCCACATCCCGCCGATCAGAAGAGGCGGGACTCCTTGTCGTCCATGCCGCGGAGCTCGTCGTAGTCGAGGACGACGCAGCGGATGCCGCGGTCCTCGGCGAGGACGCGGGCCTGGGGCTTGATCTCCTGGGCGGCGAAGACGCCCGAGACGGGGGCCAGCAGGGGGTCCCGGTTCATCAGGTCGAGGTAGCGGGTGAGCTGCTCGACGCCGTCGATCTCGCCGCGGCGCTTGATCTCGACGGCGACGGAGGCGCCGGCGGCGTCCTTGCAGAGCAGGTCGACGGGGCCGATCGAGGTCGGGTACTCGCGGCGGACGACGCGCCAGCCCTCGCCGAGGACCTCGGCGTTCTCGGCCAGCAGGATCTGCAGGTGGGCCTCGACGCCGTCCTTCTGCAGACCCGGGTCCACGCCGAGCTCGTGGGACGAGTCGTGCAGGACCTCCTCGATCGAGATCCGGAGCTCCTCGCCGGCCTTGTTCGTGACGACCCAGGAGGCGGTGCCGTCGTCGGCGGGGGCCTCCTTGAGCGTGCACGGCGGGCTCATCCAGTTCAGCGGCTTGTACGAGCCGCCGTCGGAGTGGACCAGGACCGAGCCGTCGGCCTTGATCAGCAGCAGCCGGGTGGCCGGGGGGAGGTGGGCGGTCAGCCGGCCGACGTAGTCGACGGAGCAGCGGGCGATCACGAGGCGCACGAACGCAACGCTACGGGTCCACTCGGCGCGGACGCGTGCCGCCCGTCGATTCGCGCCACCGCCCGTCGCGCCGAACGGCCGCCGAACCGCCGCGCTGAGCAGGCGATCTTTACCGGGCGGTAGCGTGACCCAGGCAACGCGCCGCCGGGTCAGGCAGCGCGGGATTTTCAGCTGGAACCAAGGAGATTCACCGTGTCCGCAGAGTTCGCCACCGCCGGGGTCGTCGGAATCGGGACGATGGGGTCGGGGATCGCAGAGGTACTCGCGCGCAGCGGGGTCTCCGTCGTCGGGGTCGAGAAGGACGCCGACTCCGCCACCCGCGCCCGCGCCACGATCGAGGCCTCCACCGCCCGCGCCGTCGCCGGCGGCAAGCTCACCGAGGCCGAGCGCGCCGACCTGCTGGGCCGGATCACGATCGGGACCGACCTGACGGCGGTCGCCGCGGCGGACCTGGTCATCGAGGCCGTCCCCGAGGACCTGGAGCTCAAGCAGCAGATCTTCACCGAACTCGGCCAGATCACGCGCCCCGAGGCCGTGCTCGCCACGAACACCTCGTCGCTGTCGGTCACCGAGATCTCGGTCTCGACGGCGAACCCGCGCCGCGTGCTCGGCCTCCACTTCTTCAACCCGGCGCCGGTGCAGGCGTTCGTCGAGGTCGTGCGGACGGTCGTCACCGACCAGAGCGCCGTCGACGCGGTGAAGAACCTCGCCGAGAAGCTCGGGAAGACCCCGGTCGTCTGCGGCGACAAGGCGGGCTTCATCGCCAACGCGCTGCTGTTCGGCTACCTCAACCACGCGGTGCAGATGTACGAGTCGCGCTACGCGACGCGCGAGGACATCGACGCCGCGATGATGTACGGCTGCGGCTACCCGATGGGCCCGCTGGCGCTGCTCGACCTCATCGGCCTGGACTCGGCCTACGAGATCCTGAACTCGATGTACAAGCAGGACCGCAAGCGCGTCCACGCGCCGGCGCCGATCCTCAAGCAGATGATCACCGCGGGCCTGCTCGGCCGGAAGACCGGCAAGGGCTTCTACACCTACGCGGGCAAGGACTCCCACGAGGTCGTGGCCGACGAGCAGACCCCGAGCAAGGACCGCCTCCCGCAGCTGCGCCACGAGATCAGCCGTGTCGGTGTCATCGGCACCGGCACCATGGCGACCGGCATCGTCGAGGTCTTCGCCAAGGCGGGTTACGACGTCATCTTCGTCGCGCGCAGCGAGGAGAAGGCCGCGGGCGTCCAGAAGTCGATCGCCAAGTCGCTCGAGAAGGCCGTCCAGCGCGGCAAGCTCACCGAGGAGGCCCGCGACGCGACGCTCGCGAAGGTCACCGGCACCACGAAGCTCGACGACCTCGCGTCGGTCGACCTCGTCGTCGAGGCCGTCGTCGAGGACATCGACGTCAAGCGCGCACTGTTCGAGAACCTCGACGAGATCTGCCGACCGGGCGCGATCCTCGCGACGACCACCTCGTCGCTGCCGGTCGTCGAACTCGCCGCGAGCACCAAGCGCCCCGGCGACGTCGTCGGCATGCACTTCTTCAACCCGGCGGCGATCATGAAGCTCGTCGAGGTCGTGCACACGGTCTCGACCTCGCCCGAGGTCACCGAGACCGCCCAGGCCCTGTGCGTCAAGCTCGGCAAGGTCGCGGTCACCTGCGGCGACCGGGCCGGCTTCATCGTCAACGCGCTGCTGTTCCCGTACCTGAACGACGCGGTGAAGATGCTCGAGGCGCACTACGCGACCGCCGACGACATCGACCTGGCGATGAAGGAAGGCTGCCGGCTCCCGATGGGGCCGTTCACCCTGCTCGACGTCGTCGGCCTCGACGTTTCGCTGGCGATCGAGCGGACGCTGTTCTCCGAGTTCCGCGAGTCCGGGTTCGCCCCGGCTCCGCTGCTCGAGCACCTCGTCACCGCCGGCTACCTCGGCCGCAAGACCGGCCGCGGGTTCCGCGACTACAGCTGAGCAGCTCCACCGCTGAGCCCTTCCCGGGCGGGGGTGGCCCGCGTCAGACTCGACGTGCCACCCACGCCCGGGAGTCGCCATGAGCGCACCAGCCGGCCTCAACCCGTTCCTCGCCACCGCCCGCGGTGACCGCGTCGCGGCCTACGCCGCGATGGCGTCCGCCGGTCCGGTGCTGCGGATCCCGTCCCCCGGGGGCGGGGAGGCGTGGCTCGTCACGGGCTACGCCGAGGCGGTCCGTCCTCAACGACGCGCGCCTGGTGAAGGCGCCACCGCCGCCGGTCACCCCGTTCCGGCGCGAGCGCCTCGCCCGGGCGCCCTGGATCGCCAGCCACATGCTGGTCCGCGACGGCGCGGCGCACGAACGCCAGCGCCGTCTCGTGACGGCCGCTTTCACCCGGCGGCGCGTCGAGTCCCTCGCCCCGTCGATGCAGGCGATCACGGACGCCCTGCTCGACGAGGTGCTGATCGCGGGAAAGGACGGCTCGACCGTCGACCTGCTCGCGCAGTTCGCCTTCCCGCTGCCGATGACCGTGATCTGCGAGCTGATGGGCGTACCGGCGCACCTGCGGGACGACATCAAGGCCGGGATGGAGACGACCTTCCGCGGCATGGGCATGCCCGACGAGGAGTGGGCGGCCAAGTTCGAGGTGCTCGAACGCAGCCTCACCGAGCTCGTGGCGACCAAGCGGCGCGAACCCGGCGACGACCTGATCAGTGCGCTGATCGAGGTCCGTGACGACGGCGGCGACACGCTCTCCGAGGACGAGCTGCTGTCGATGACGTTCATCCTCATCGCCGCGGGCCACGAGACGACCGTGCACCTGATCGCCAACGGCGTGGAGGCCCTGCTGACGCACCGTCCGCAGTGGGACCTGCTCCGCGCCGAGCCCGAGCGCGTGCCCGCCGCCGTCGAGGAACTGCTCTGCTGGTGCGGCCCGGTCCAGGTGGCGTTCCCGCTGATCGCGGCCGAGCCGGTCGACGTGGGCGGCGCCGTGATCGGGACGGGGGAGCTGGTGATCGTCGCGCTGATGCCGGCGAACCGGGACTCCGCCCAGGTCGCGGAGCCGGACGTCCTCGACGTCACCCGGGAACCGCGGCCGCACCTCGGCTTCGGCCACGGGATTCATCACTGCCTCGGCGTCGCGCTCGCGCGGCTGGAGGCGCGGATCGCCTTCGAGACCCTGCTGCGTCGGTGCCCGGAGCTACGCCTCGCCGTCGACCCCGACGAGCTGACCTGGGCGCCGAGCTTCATCTTCCACGGGCTCGACCGCCTGCCGGTGACGGTGACCTGACGTCAGTGGCACGCGCCGCCGCAGCAGCCGCCACCCATCGCGGGCGGGGGAGCGGCGGGCCGCGGAGCCCCGCCACCGCTGGTGGCGGCGCCGACGACCGAGATCGTCGAGAGCAGCTTGACGGTGTCGGTGTGGCCGAACGGGCACGGCGCGGGCGCGCCGGAGTCCGCCATCGGCCGGTTCAGCTCGAACGTGTGCTCGCAGTCGCGGCAGCGGTACTCGTATCGGGGCACCCGCCCATTGTAGGTCGGCGCGTCCCCCCACAGTGGAGATGACATCTCCACCGGGCTCGGGCCTGTGCGGTGGAGATGACATCTCCACCGGGTTCGGGTCTGTGCACTGGAGATGTCATCTCCACCGGGTTGGGGTGTGTGCGGTGGAGATGACATCTCCACCGGGTTCGGGCCTGTGCACTGGAGATGTCATCTCCAGTGCAGGGGTCAGATGTTCGCGCAGTCCGCGGGGGCGGCGGGGGCGGTCTCGGCGGCGGGGGTGGTGGCCGCCGCCGCGTTGTCGTTCGCCCGGTCGTTCGTCCGGTCGGCGGCCGGGAGGCCGAGGGTGTACGCGGTCATCGACAACGAGCCGTAGGCGCAGCCGTCGATCAGGACCTCCGCGGACTCGCCGGCGGCGTCGGCGAGGCCCGCGAGGTACAGCGCGGGCAGGTAGTGATCCGGGGTCGGGACGGCGGCGGCGAAGTCGGCGTGGCCGTCGAGGGCGGCGGTGGCGGCCGGGTCGGAGCCGGTGACGGCCTCGGTGAAGGCCGCGTCGAACCGCTGGGCCCAGTCGAAGCCGGCGTCGGGCTGCGAGAAGTCGACGGCGCGCAGGTTGTGCACGACGTTGCCGCTGCCGACGATCAGCACACCGCGCTCGCGCAGCGGGGCCAACCGGGCGCCGAGGGCGAGGTGGTGGTCGAGACCGGCGTCGGCCTTGAGCGAGAGCTGCACGACGGGGATGTCGGCCTCGGGGAACGCGTGCACGAGCACCGACCACGTGCCGTGGTCGATGCCCCAGGAGTCCTGGTCGGCGCCGACCCAGGTCGGGTGGACGACGTCCGCGATCTCGGTCGCGAGCTCCGGCAGCCCGGGCGCGGGATAGGCGACGTCGAACAGCGCCTGGGGGAAGCCGAAGAAGTCGTGGATGGTGCGGGGCCGCGGCATCGCCGTCACGGCGGTCGCGTGGATGTACCAGTGCGCGGAGACCACGAGGATCGCGCGCGGGCGGGGGACCGCCGCCCCGAACGCGCGCCAGGCCTCGGTGTAGCGGTTGGTCTCGAGCGCGTTCATCGGGTTGCCGTGGCCGAGGAAGGCCACGGGCATTCGCGGAGCCATCGCTCCATCCTGCTCCTGCCCGCCCCGACATGCGACGGCCGGCCGGACGCGCCCCACCAGCGCGTCCGGCCGGCCCCTTCCCCCGACAGTGCAGTTCTGCGACGTCGCCGAGCCTGCTAGACCAGTTCCCAGGCGACGTTGGAGTCGACCGAGACCTGCCGGCTGCCCGCCTCCAGCGGCACCGAACCGCCGGCGGCCGCGGAGTCCTCCGCCATCACGGCGTAGGGGACCGGCTCGCCGCCGTAGGAGGTCTGTTCGCTGATCGTCGTCACCTTTCCGAGGCGACGGCCGGCGAGTTTCGCGTACTGCTCGGCCTTGGCCTTCGCGTCGGCGAACGCCGCGTCGCGGGCGGCCTGGACGAGCTTCGCGTTGTCCTCGATGTCGAAGGAGACGCCGTTGATGCGTGTCGCGTTGCCGCCGGCCTGCGCCGCCGCGGAGATCGCCTGGCCCGCCTTCGGCAGGTCGCGCAGTTTGACCGTCAGCCCCTGGAAGACCTCGTAGCCGTTGACCTTGCCGTTGTTCTCGTAGTGCGGGTTGATCGAGAGCTGCGAGGTCTGGATGTCGGCGTCCGGCACGTCGAAGCGGCCGAGCGCCTTCTTGATCGCGGCGACGTCGCGGTTGGCCGCGTTGAGCGCGACGTTGACGTCCTTGCCGGTGTGCTCGACGCCCAGGTCGAGGCGCAGGACGTCCGGCACGCCGCTGACCTTGCCGGTGCCGGCGACGGAGACCGTGTCCCGCACGCTGTCCGACCCGATCGCGGCGACGCTCGCGCCCGATCCGCTGCCCAGCAGGACGCCGGTGAGGACGGCGCCGACGACGCCGGCCGCGGCGAGCGGCCCCCAGGTGCGACGAAGCGACATGGTCATGGCGGTGTCTCCCCTTCAGCGCGGCCCGGTCACCGGGGCCGGTCCCGTGGCCCGTTCGGGGGGAGGACGGCGGGGCCGGGCGGAACGTTCGCCGGGATCGGGACAAATTCCGCGGGCACGACGGCGGGCGGGAGAATGGACCTCATGCCGCGCCGCAAGCCACGCCCGGACGGGCGTCCGGTGCGCCCGGTGCGGGAGACCCAGGCCTACGAGTCCGGCCCGGACGGGGAGTGGAACGTCCGGCGGCTCACGGGCTCCCCGTCGGGGCGGACCTACCGGTGCCCGGGCTGCGCGCACGAGCTCCCGGCGTCGCGGCCGCACGTCGTCGCCTGGCCCGCCGACTCCGACGGCGCCGACCGCCGCCACTGGCACACCGCCTGCTGGGAGGCCCGGACCCGGCGCCGGCCGTTGGGCTGAGCCCACGACGCCGGCGAGCACCCCGAACACGCCGAAGGGGCGGCACCGAACCGGTGCCGCCCCTTCGGGGTGATTGCTGGGTGAGCTACCTCAGGAGGCCGCGGTGCCGTTGTCGGCCGACTGCGGCTGCTGCGGCGCGTCCGGACGCGGAGCCTGCGCCGGCATCGCCCCGGTCTCGGCACCGGCGGCGGGGGCGCCGCCACCGATCAGGGCCGCCGCCGAGCCGGTCAGCGTCGCGAGCATCTCGCGGACGTTGCTCAGCTGGGCGTTGATGCTGTCGCGGCGGTGCGTCAGGGCGGCGAGCTCGCGCTCGGACTCCAGGCGCATGCGCTCGGCCTTGGCGCGGGCGTCGGCGACCAGGTCCTCGGCCTCGCGGCGCGCGGCCTCCAGCAGCTGCTTGGCGCGACGCTCGGCGTCGTCCCGCATCTTCTGGGCCTCCATGCGGAGGGCGTCGGCCTTCTCGCCGGTCTCCATCAGGCGGCGCTCGGCGACCTCCTGGCGGGTGGCCATGTCGCGCTCGGCCTGCTCGCGGCGCTTGGCGAGCTTGGCCTCGACCTCGGTCGCGATCTGGGCGGCCTTGGCGCGGGCCTCCTCGACGATGTTCTCTGCGCTCGTGATCTTCGCCTGGGCCTCGTTCTGGGCCTCGGTCTGGATCCGCTCGACCTCGGCCTTGGCCTGCTCGAGCATCTGCTCGGTCTTGGCCTCCGCCTCGGTGCGGCGGCGCTCCGCCTCGGCCTCGGCCGACTTGCGGATCGCCTCGGCGTCCTCGCTCGCCTTCGCGCGGGCCTGCTGGCCGGCGGCGTCGGCCTCGGCGCGAACGTCGCGGGCCTCCTCCTCGGCCAGGCGCAGGATCTTCTCGACCCGGGCGCCCAGGCTGGCGTAGTTCGGCTCGCTGACGTCGCTGGCCTCGAACTCGGCGCGGACCCGCTGGACCTGCTTCTCCAGCTCCTGGACCTTGCGCTCAGCCGAGAGCCGGTCGTTCACGAGGGTGGACAGGTGCTCGTCGACCTGGCGGCGCTCGTACCCACGCAGCACGATGTCGAAGGCGGGAGGGGTCTCGTTCATCGTCATTGCGACACTTGTCCTCAAGGTCTGCGGTGATCGTCCTGCGTTGATTGTTGACCATCCTCGCAGCCGGTTCGGGTGCGACGCGGGATCTGTGCAATCTTCATGGTCCCGCTTTGCCTCGGCCCGGCGCGAGCCTGCAGTGATCATCTCTCGAGGCGGGTCCCGCCGTCCGCCCTCTGGGCAAACCGAGGGACCGCGCGGCGCCGGTCGAAAGGGATTTCTCAGGACCTGTCGGTCGACTTCGGCCCGTTGTCCGAGCCCGATTCGGAACCAGGACCACCCGGATCGACGCCGAGCTCGGCCATGAGATCCAGACTTGCCTGAAGGTTGATCAAGTGCGCACCGATGTCCTGACGCTGCGCCAGAATCGAATCTCTTTCGTTTTCGAGGGCGCGGACCTCGGCCCGGCGCGCGGCCAGTTCGTCCGCGATCGCCTCCAGGGCCGCGGTCGCGAGGCCCTCGGCGCGCCGCCGGGCGTCGTCGAGCTTGCGCTCCGCCTCGGCCAACATCTCGGCGGCCGCTTCGCGGTCCGCACTGGCGGCCGCGGCGAGCTCGGCGGCCGCGGCGCGGGTCGAGGAGGACAGGCGCTCGGCCTCGGCCGTGGCGCGGGCGGTGACGGCGTCCGCGGTCGCCCGGGCCTCGCTGGTGATCTGCTCGACCTGGGACCGCGACGCCGCGGCGATCGAGTGCGCCTCGCGCCGGGCCTCGGCAAGGACCTTCGCCGCCTCGCCGGTGGAGCGCGCGGTCAGGGCGTCCGCCGCCTCCTGGGCCTCCCGCAGCACCCGCTCGGCCTCGGCCCGGGCGCTGGCCTCGCGCGCCGCGGCGGCCGCGGTGGACGTGGTCGTCAGCTTCTCGGCGGCCTCGCGGGCGGCGACGGTGGTGGCCTCGGCGTCGCTACGGGCCGCGGTGAGCAGGGCGGTCGCCTCGTCGGCGGCCGACCGCGAGACCCGCTCGGCCTCGGCGCGGGCCGCGGTGGTCAGGCGGGTGGCCTCGGCGCGGGCCTCCTGGAGCAGACGGGTGGCCTGCTCGCGTGAGGTCTCCGCGAGCCGTGCGGCCTCGGCCTTCGTGGTCTCGGAGAGTTCCCGCGCCTCGGCCGTCGCGACGCGGGTGAGCGCGGCCGCCGCGGCCTGCGCGGCGGCGAGGCGGGTCTCGGCGTCCGTGACGAGCTGCTGGCTCTCGGTCCGGGCCGCGGCGAGCATCGCCTGGGACTTCGCGGTCGCCTCGGTGATCAGCGCGTCCGCCTCGCGGGCGGCCGTGGTCTGCAGGGTCTCGGCCCGCTCGTGGGCGCGGGCGAGGACGTCCGCGGCGCGCGTCCGCAGCCGCGCGGCGGTCGCCGCCGCCTGGGCGTGACCACGGGCCCGGGCCCCGAAGCCGGCGGTCTCGGCCTCGGTCACGCGGCGCTCGATGATGCGCTCGATCTCGGCGGCCCGGGCCCGCGCGGCCGCGACGATCCGCTCGCCCTCCCGGCGGGCGGCCTGCTCGGCGCGCTTGCGGGAGCTCGCGCCCTCGGTCCGGCGGGCCTCGCCGGTGACGCGGCCGGCCTCGGCCAGGGCCACGGCCACCCGGCGGGCCTCGGCGAGCAGGGCGGCCTTCTCGACCGCGGCCGCCTCCAGCAGCTCCGCGTGCCTGCGGTGCGCCGCCTCCAGTGCTTCGTGGGCCTCCCGCTGCACCGCGGCGGCCGCCTCGGCCGCCTCCGCGCGCAGCGCCTCGGCCGTCAGCTCGGCCAGGCGCATCAGCCGGCCGGCGCTGTCCTCCCCGGGCAGGCCGGGGGAGGCCTCGACCTGGGCGAGCCGGGCCTCGGTGTCCGCGAGCCGGGCTCGGGTCCGCGTCAGCTCCGCGTGCGCGGCGAGTGCGTCCTCGCGCGCGTCGTGCGCGACCTGCTCGGCGTCCGCCACCGCGGCGCGCAGTGCCTCCAGCCGGGAGCTGAGTTCGTCGACGTAGAGATCGACCTGGGCCCGGTCGTAACCGCGCAGGGCCGTCTCGAACCGTGCGACCGTCCCCGGCCGCGACAGCTCGCGGCCGGGCGCCCGCTCGGCGTCCGACGTCACCCCGGCATGTTCCCACGGCGCCCCCGGCCCGGGAACGAAACGGACAAATCTTCACGTCCCCGCTCCCGCCCGTTGCTCATGCATGAGCGGAGGGTCGAGATTCGGACACCGGCCGCCCGAAAAGCGACCGCCCGCTCATGCATGAGCGGAGGGTCGAGATTCGGACACCGGCCGCCCGAAAAGCGACCGCCCGCTCATGCATGAGCGGGCGGTCGGGCGGATCGGGGTGGTGCAGGAGGTCCGGGCGCGAGGCTCAGACGTTGCGGAAGCGGTTGATCTTGTCCTCGAACTTGGCGCGCTTCTCGGGGTTGGCGACGCCGAGGCCCTCGGAGGGGGCGAGGCAGAGGACGCCGACCTTGCCCTGGTGGACGTTGCGGTGGACGTCGAGGGCGGCCTGGCCGGTGTCGGCGAGGGCGTAGGTCTTCGACAGCGTCGGGTGGATGATGCCCTTGTCGATGAGGCGGTTGGCCTCCCACGCCTCGCGGTAGTTCGCGAAGTGCGAGCCGATGATCCGCTTGAGGTTCATCCAGAAGTACCGGTTGTCGTACTGGTGGATGTAGCCCGAGGTCGACGCGCAGGTGGTGATGATGCCGCCGCGACGGGTCACGTAGATGGAGGCGCCGAAGGTCTCGCGGCCCGGGTGCTCGAAGACGATGTCGATGTCCTCGCCGCCGGTGAGCTCACGGATCTTCTTGCCGAAGCGCTGCCACTCCTTCGGGTCCTGCTCGTTCTCGTTCTTCCAGAACTTGTAGCCCTCGGCCGCGCGGTCGATGACGTGCTCCGCGCCGAGCGACTTGCAGATCTCGACCTTGTCGGGGGAGGAGACGACGCAGACCGGGATCGCGCCGCCGGCCAGGGCCATCTGTGTGGCGTAGGAGCCGAGGCCGCCGGAGGCGCCCCAGATCAGGACGACGTCGCCCTGCTTCATGTTCGCGCCGTTGTGCGAGACCAGCTGCCGGTAGGCGGTGGAGTTCACCAGACCCGGGGACGCGGCCTCCTCCCACGAGAGGTGGTCCGGCTTGGGCATCAGCTGGTTGGCCTTGACCAGGGCCAGCTCGGCGAGGCCGCCGAAGTTGGTCTCGAAGCCCCAGATGCGCTGCTGCGGGTCCATCATCGTGTCGTCGTGGCCCATGGCGTCCTCGAGCTCGACGCTCAGGCAGTGGGCGACGACGCGGTCGCCGGCCTTCCACTTGCTCACGCCCGGGCCGACCTTGAGGACGACGCCGGCGAGGTCGGAGCCGACCACGTGGTACGGCTGGTCGTGGCGCTTGGTCAGCTCGGAGACCCGGCCGTAGCGCTCCAGGAAGCCGAACGTCGAGACCGGCTCGAAGATCGAGGTCCAGACGGTGTTGTAGTTGACCGACGACGCCATGACGGCGACGAGGGCCTCACCCGGGCCGAGCTCGGGGGTGGGGACCTCGTCGAGGTGGAGGCTCTTGCGCGGGTCCTTCTCCTTGGAGGGGACACCCTCGAACATGTTCTGCTCGTCCTTGCGGACGACGATGCCCTTGTAGGACTCCGGGATCGGGAGTCCGGCAACGTCCGGGCGTTCGGTGTCGCTGGCGAGGATGGCCTCGAGGATGTCCTTCACGGCATTACTCCCGGGTAGTGCGAGCGGCTGGTAGACGATACCGACGCCCGAAATGTCCCCCGGACCGGCCGCCGCTCGCCTGGTCGAGCTGGTCGCCGGACGGTCGACCCCGTCGCCGAGCGGCGGCGAGGTGGCGTGCGGTTTCGAGCCAAGGTGACCGGAAAGCCCGAACGGTAAACCGTGTTCTGCGCCTCAGCCGGCCTGGCTGAGGGAGCCTCAGCGGTGGCCCGCCGGCGGGCTCAGTGGCCGCCCTCGCCCTCCGGAGCCGACTGGACGAGCTCGATCAGGACGCCGCCGGCGTCCTTCGGGTGGACGAAGTTGATGCGGGAGTTGGCGGTGCCGCGCTTGGGCTCGTCGTAGAGGAGCCGGACGCCGGCGTCCCGCAGGTGCGTGGAGATCGCGTCGATGTCGTCCACGTTGTAGGCCATCTGCTGGATGCCCTCGCCGTTGCGGGCGAGGAACTTGCCGATGGGGGAGTCCTCGCGCAGCGGCGCGAGCAGCTGGATGTAGGAGCCCGAGTCGCCGACCGCCAGCATCGCCTCGCGGACGCCCTGCTCCTCGTTGACCTCCTCGTGCACGACGTGCATGCCGAAGGTCCGCTCGTAGAAGGCGATCGAGGCGTCCAGGTCCTGGACGGCGAGGCCGACGTGGTCGATCCGGTTGATCATGAGGGTGCTCCCTGGCGGGCGTCCGACGGGCCGTTCGGCGCGACGAGCGGTCCACCCGGCCGACGGCACGGACGCCGGGGAGATGTCGATTTGCGCCTCCTGACTATCGTGGCAGATGCCCGAGACCAGGGCACGTCCGAGGACCCGTGGAGGCCCCCCATGACCAGCTCCGTGATCGTTGCCGGCGCGCGTACGCCGATGGGACGCCTGCTCGGCTCCCTCAAGGACTTCTCCGGGGCGGACCTGGGTGGTCATGCCATTCAGGCCGCGCTCGCGAAGTCCGGTGTGCCGGCCGCGGAGATCCAGTACGTGATCATGGGCCAGGTCCTGCAGGCCGGCGCGGGGCAGATCACCGCCCGCCAGGCCGCGGTCAAGGGCGGGATCGGGATGAACGTCCCCGCGATCACCATCAACAAGGTGTGCCTGTCGGGTCTGAACGCGATCGCGATGGCCGACCAGCTGATCCGCGCCGGTGAGGTCGACACCGTCGTCGCGGGCGGCATGGAGTCGATGACGAACGCCCCGCACGTGCTGCTCAACTCGCGCAGCGGGTTCAAGTACGGCGACACCAAGCTGACGGACTCGATGGCCTACGACGGCCTGTGGGACCAGTTCACCAACGTGCCGATGGGTGAGCTCACCGAGAAGGCCAACGCGGGTCTGAACATCACGCGCGAGGAGCAGGACGAGTTCTCGGCCCGCTCCCACCAGCGCGCGGCCGCGGCGCACAAGAACGGCCTGTTCGCCGACGAGATCGCCCCCATCGAGCTGCCGCAGCGCAAGGGCGACCCGATCCTGTTCGGCGACGACGAGGGCGTGCGTGGGGACACCACCGCCGAGTCGCTGTCGAAGCTGCGCCCGGCGTTCACCAAGGACGGCACCATCACCGCGGGCTCGGCCTCGCAGATCTCCGACGGCGGCGCCGCGGTCGTCGTGATGAGCAAGGAGAAGGCGCAGGCCAACGGGCTGTCCTGGATCGCCGAGATCGGCGCGCACGGCATGGTCGCCGGCCCGGACTCCTCGCTGCAGTCCCAGCCCTCCCGCGCGATCAACGCCGCGCTGGCCAAGCAGGGCATCGCGGCCTCGGACCTGGACCTGATCGAGATCAACGAGGCGTTCGCCGCAGTCGGCATCCAGTCCACCCGTGAGCTCGGCGTCGACCCGGAGAAGGTCAACGTCAACGGCGGCGCGATCGCGCTCGGGCACCCGGTCGGGATGTCCGGCGCCCGCATCGTGCTCCACCTGGCCCTCGAGCTCGGCCGCCGTGGCGGCGGGTACGGCGCCGCCGCGCTCTGCGGCGGCGGTGGCCAGGGCGACGCTCTGATCATCAAGGTCGGGTCCTGACTCTTCGTCAGAATCGCTGGCCAGTTCGTGACCGACGTCGCCGATCTCGTCGGGCGGGCGCGCACGGGTGACCGTCGCGCGGTCGCCCGGCTGATCAGCCTGGTCGAGGACGCCTCGCCGCTGCTGCGCGAGGTGATGGCCGCCCTCGTCGCGGCCGGTCCGGCGGACACCTACGTGGTGGGACTGACCGGCCCGCCGGGCGTCGGCAAGTCCACGTCGACGGCGGCGCTGATCGGCGCGTACCGCCGCCGCGGCGTCCGCGTCGGCGTGCTGGCGATCGACCCGTCCTCGCCCTATTCCGGCGGCGCGCTGCTCGGTGACCGCATCCGGATGGGCGCGCACGCCGAGGACGACGGCGTCTACATCCGCTCGATGGCGGCCCGCGGTCACCTCGGCGGACTGTCGTGGGCGGCGCCGCAGGCACTGCGCGTCCTCGCCGCCGCCGGGTGCGAGGTGATCCTGCTGGAGACCGTCGGCGTCGGGCAGTCCGAGGTCGAGGTCGCCGGCCAGGCCGACACGACGCTCGTCCTGATGGCCCCCGGCATGGGCGACGGCATCCAGGCCGCCAAGGCCGGGATCCTCGAGGTCGGCGACATCTACGTCGTCAACAAGGCCGATCGCGAAGGCGCCGCGCAGACCGCGCGCGAGCTCACCCACATGCTCTCCCTCGGCCCCGGCCGCGGCGAGGGCGACTGGACCGCACCGGTGCTCAAGACCGTCGCGTCCCGGGGGGACGGCGTCGAGGAGGTCCTCGACGCGATCTCCCAGCACCGGCAGCACCTCACCGACTCGGGGCGCCTTCTCGCCCGCCGCCGCCGGCGCGCGGCCGGTGAGGTCGAGGCCGTCACCCTCGAGGGGATGCGCCGCCGGATCGGCAACCTGCGGGGTGACCGTCGCCTGGAGGCCCTCGCCGACCGCGTCGCCGCCGGCGAGCTCGACCCCTACGCGGCGGCCGACGCCCTCGCGGAGCAGCTCGCCACCTGACGGCAACCAGAAGGGGTGACACCCTTTCTGGCGCCGAAAAGGGTGTCACCCCTACTGGCGGCCGGGTCAGAGTGAGGTCGACCCCAGGGCGTGACGGACCCCCTCGGGGCCGACACGCTCGCAGAACTCCTCGACGGTGAGGCCCTGGACGACGGCGTCGGTCTTCGCCTTCACGGTGGCGGACCGCGGCAGCCCGAGCAGCGGACCGATCTCCCCGACGTACTCGCCCGGCTGGCAGGTGTGCACGAGCGCGTCGCCGCCGTCGGCGAGGGCGCGGAACACGTCGAGCTGGCCCTTGACGATCACGTACACGAGCTCGCCGTTGTCGCCCTGCTCGAACAGCGTCTGACCCTCCTTCAGGTCGACGGTGCCGAGCTGCTCGGCCTCGGGGGTCTGCGGGCGCATCTCGATGACGCGGTCGGCCAGCGGCACGAGCCGCTCGTCGTGGGTCGCGACGATCACCGCACGGCCGGGGACGGCCAGGTCGCGCAGGGTGCGGAGCACGATCTCGACCTGCACGTAGTCGGCCCCGACGGTCGGCTCGTCGACGAGAATCAGCGGCGGCTCGTGGGCGAGCGCCCGCGCGATGGCGACGCGCTGCTGCTGCCCGCCCGAGAGGTCGGCGGGGCGCTGGTGCCCGTGCTCGCCGAGGCCGACGAGGTCGAGCAGTTCCGCGGCGCGGGCCCGGGCCGTGCGGCCGGGGACGTGCGCAAGGCGCAGCGGGACCTCGACGTTCTCGCGGATCGTGAGGCCGGGCAGCAGTTTGGCACCGGGGAGGACCAGACCGACCGAGCGGCGGCAGTACTCGGCGAGGTCCCGGCCCCGCAGATCGGTGACCACCTCGTCGTCGAGCCGGATCCCGCCGGAGGTGGGGGACCGCAAGCCGGCCAGGCAGGCCAGCAGCGTGGTCTTGCCGCTGCCGCTGGGACCGAGCAGGAGCACGAGCTCGCCGGAGCGGGCCTCACCGCTGAACCGGTCGAGCGGGCGGACGAGGTAGTCACCACTCGCGTGCTCGACGGTCAGGTCGCTGATCTGCAGGTGCTCCATCTCAGGCGTCCAGCGCCTCGATCGCCTCGACCCGAGCCGCGCGGCTGAGCCCCGCGAGCCCGGCGAGCATGCCGATGACGGCGGCGATCGCGAACAGACCGATCGTCGATCCCATCGAGAAGTGCGTGGGCAGCGGCAGCGCCGGCGCGAACAGTGGAGCGGTGAGCACCGCCGCGGCGGCGGCGACGAGCGAGATCACCACGGCCTGCAGGGCGAGGCCGGCGGCGAGGGTCGAGGTCGTCGCGCCGAGAACCTTGAGCACCGCGAGGTCCTGCGTCCGCTCCGCCGCCGCCAGGTGCACCGTCGCGCCGACGACGAGGATGGCCGCCGCCCACAGCAGCAGACGCAGGGCGTGCGTGGCGTCGAGCTGGCGGTCGACGGGCCGGAGCGCGTCGCTGCGGGCGTCGACGGTGTCCAGCACGCGGAGCCCGAGCGCGGCGGGGACCTCGGGCACGCCCTTCACCACGACGGCGGTGACGAACCGGTTGCCCTTGAACAGGACTGACTGCGCGTCACGAATGTTCAGGTAGACGTTGCCGACGCCGCCGCGCATCGTCATGTGCTCGACCTGGCCGACGACGGTGAAGTTGATCCCGGACAGGCTGACGGTGTCGCCGACCGCGTAGCCGGTCGAGCGGTCGACCAGCGCCTCGTTGGGCCGGCTGGGCTGACGGCCGGCCGTCGGTACCGGCGGCCCGAGCCCGCCGGGGCGATAACCGATCACCGTGACGTCGACCGTGCGCGCGCCGCCGGTGGTGGCCGACGCGGCCACGAACGGGTCGGCGGAGGCCACCCCCGGGGCACGGGCGACCTGGTCGACGACGGTGTCCGGCATCGCGGCGAGCGTGTGGAACGGCCCGCTCGCGCCCTCCCGGACCAGCCAGGCGTCGGCGCCCACCGCCTGCACGGCGCGGTCCGCCTCGCCGCGCAGCGCCGAACCGACGCCGCCGAGGAGCAGAGTGAGGGTGAGAACGACGGCCGTCGCGACCGCGCCGAGCACGAACCGTCGGTGGCGCCACTGGAGGTCCCGCAGCGGAATCAGCCACATGCTGGGAGAACCTAGTCCGCGTCGGGCCGGCGTGCCGCTGACTTCGGGGTCGGGGCGGTGAGAGTGGCGCGCGTGTCGGACCGGACCGGGACGGCGCCGAGCGAGCCGGAGAAGTTGTTGTCGATCCGGGCGGGGAGCGCGACCCCGGCCGGGTGATACGTGTCCTGGACGCGCTTGGCGCTGATCGCCGGGCAGGTCGGCGGGCCGATCGTCTTCAACGTCGTCGTCATCCGGACGTGCCGGACCGAGTTCACCCCGTCGGCGCCGGGCTTGCCCTCCGACACGAGCACGGCGGCGGTGTGTGCCGCCGCACAGCCGTCCTTGGACTCGAGGTCGAACGCCCAGGTCTGGCCCGCCTTCGCGTCGTCCGGTTCGAACAGCACCGGCGTCGGCGGGACGAACTCCAGGACGACCGCCGCGAGCCCGGTGGAGGCGTCCATCCGGTACGCGGAGAGGTAGACGCCGTCGGCCTGGCGGGCCAGCGTCAGCTCCTCGATGATCCCGGCGCCGTCGGCGCGGCGGGCGTCGAGCGTCCAGACCTGCTCGTCCTCGCCGGAGGACGCGGCGACCGTGGCCTTCATCGTCGACGGTGGCTTGCCGAGGCTGGAGCTGCCCGTGAGCGTGTAGGTGTACTCGCCCGGGGCGGGCAGCGTCAGGCCACCCTCGGGCGGCGGCGCCGGCAGGCCCGGCGCGGGCGTCGGTGTCGGGGCTCCCGGCTTGCCGGACTTCACCGGCTTCGGGGGCTGGAACGTGCCGCCCGGCAGCGGGATCGCCGGGGGCGGGGTCGCCCCGTTCGGCAGCGGGGACGTGCTCGCGGCGGGCCGCGGCTGCCCGGCGGCGCGGGGCGCGGAGTCGTCGTAGGGGACGTCGAGACCGGCGTCGCCCGCCGGCGTCACCTCGGGCTGACCACCGCAGGCCGCGAGCGCCGTGACCGATGCGGCCACGGCGAGCAGGGTCGCGCCCCGGGCACCGCGGCCTCGCCGTCTCATGTCTCCATCCTTGTCCCGGTTCGGGGGCCCTGAAAGCCGAACCGCCGCTCCGTGACGTGTTCGTCGCCTAGCGGTTGCCGGGGCGCGGCCGACGCAGCGCGGCCGACGCGGCGCGGGTCGCGGACCGCAACCGGGCGTGCGGGCGGCGTGAAAGTGCGACCGGGCAAGATGGAGGCGGGCGCGGACGGGTGTTCGCGCCGAACGAGAGCAGAGCAAGGGGTGCCGGATGCTGGCGACGCGGATCGGTCGGCTGCGAGTGGTCTCGCTGGTCGAGGGGGTCAGCTACCTGCTGCTGCTCCTGATCTCACAGTGGGTGCTCGACTGGCACCCCGGCGTGGCCGTCCTCGGGCCCATCCACGGGATCCTGTTCGTCGCCTACGTGCTGGGCGTGCTCGACCTGCAGCGGCGGATGCGCTGGGACAACGTCACGCTCGTCAAGCTCCTGGGCGCCTCGGTGATCCCGTTCGCCACCTTCTTCGTCGAACGCTGGCTCCGGACGCAGCACGAGCCCGCCGAGCCCGGCCACGCGGACTCCCGTCAGGCAGGATGAACCCATGGCTCAGCCTCCCTCTCCCCGCATCCCCACCCACGGCGCCGTCGACCTCTCCGCCCTGAAGGCGCGTCCGACCCGCCCGGGTGAGATCCCCGAGCCGCCGGCTCGCTCGGCTCCGCCGCTCGCGGCCGGCTCCGCCCTGGGCGTCGGTCCGGAGCACACCGGTGGAGCCGACGCCGGTGCGGCCGGACACGGCGGCAACCCCTGGGTCGTCGAGGTCACCGAGGAGAACTTCGGCACCGAGGTCATGACGACCTCGATGACCGTCCCGGTCGTCATCGACTTCTGGGCGGGCTGGTGCCAGCCGTGCAAGCAACTCGCGCCGATCATGGAGAAGCTGGCGCTCGAGTACGAGGGCCGCTTCCTGCTGGCCACGATCGACACCGACGCGAACCAGCGGCTCGCGCAGGAGATCGGCATCCAGAGCCTGCCGACGATCCTCGCCGTCGTCGGGCAGCAGCCGGTGCCGTTGTTCCAGGGCGCGCTGCCCGAGGCGCAGGTCCGCCAGTACATCGAGGAACTGCTCCGCGTCGCGGCGATGAACGGCGTCGCCGGCCGCGCCGCCCCGCGGGGGAGTGCGCCGGCTGCCGCGGCGACGTCGGCCGAGCCGGTCGTCCCGCACGCCGACGCCTACGAGGCAATGGTCGCGGGCAACCTGGACGAGGCCGAGGCGAAGTACGCCGCGGTGCTCGCCGACCGGCCCGCGGACCGCGACGCGGCCGAGGGCCTCGCCCGGGTGCAGCTGCTGCAGCGCGTGCAGGGCGTCGACCCCGACGTTGCGCTCAAGACGGCGAACGAGCGCCCGGCCGACCTCGCAGCGGTCCGCCTCGCCGCGGACGTCGAGGTCGCCTCCGGTATCCCCGAGGCGGGCTTCACCCGTCTGGTCGAGGCGATCCGGGTCTCCGGCGGCGACGACCGCGACGCGCTCCGCGAGCACCTGCTGAGCCTGTTCGCCGTCCTCGGCGCCGACGACCCCCGCGTCATCACCGCCCGCCGCGCCCTCGCGAGCGCCCTCTTCTAGCGGGCCCGCCCACGAACCAGGAGGGGTGACACCCTTTCCGGCGCCAGAAAGGGTGTCACCCCTTTCGGCGCCAGAAAGGGTGTCACCCCTTCTGGCGGGTCAGGCGGGGCCGTGGCGGAGCCAGACGGCGCCGAGCGGCGGCAGGGTGAGGCACCCGGACGCGGGGAGCCCGTGGTGCGGGACCTCGGTGGCGTCGATGCCGCCCAGGTTCCCGACGCCGCTGCCGGCGTAGACCTCGGCGTCGGTGTTGAGGACCTCGGTCCAGCGGCCGGCGTAGGGCAGGCCGATCCGGTACTCGCTGTGGACGGTGTTGGCGAAGTTCGCGACGCACGCCAGCGCGGACCCGTCGGCGGCGAAGCGCAGGAACGAGAACACGTTGCTGCCGGTGTCGTTCGCGTCGATCCAGGCGAAGCCGCTCGGGTCGTGGTCGCGCTCCCACAGTTCGGCCGAGGCGACGTAGACACGGTTGAGGTCGCCGACCAGCCGGTGCAGCCCGGCGTGCTCGGGGTGCTCGAGCAGCCACCAGTCGAGCGCCCGGCCCTCGGACCACTCGGACTCCTGGCCGAACTCGCCGCCCATGAACAGCAGCTGCTTGCCGGGGTGCGCCCACATGAAGGCCAGGTACGCGCGCAGGTTCGCGAGCTTCTGCCACCGGTCGCCCGGCATCTTGCCGAGCAGGGAGCCCTTGCCGTGGACGACCTCGTCGTGCGAGAGCGGCAGGACGTAGTTCTCGGAGTACGCGTACATCATCGAGAACGTCATCTGATGGTGGTGGTACTGCCGGTGGATGGGGTCGTGACTCACATAGCCGAGCGAGTCGTGCATCCAGCCCATGTTCCACTTGAAGCCGAAGCCGAGGCCGCCCAGATGCGTGGCGCGGGTGACGCCCGGCCAGGCCGTGGACTCCTCGGCGACGGTGAAGGCGCCGGGTGCGCGCCGGTAGACCGTCGCGTTCATCTCCTGCAGGAACTGCACCGCGTCGAGGTTCTCGCGGCCGCCGTACTGGTTCGGCGTCCACTGGCCCTCGGGGCGTGAGTAGTCCAGGTAGAGCATCGAGGCGACGGCGTCGACGCGCAGACCGTCGACGTGGAACTCCTCCAGCCAGTACGAGGCGTTCGCGACGAGGAAGTTGCGGACCTCGTTGCGGCCGAAGTCGAAGATCAGCGTGCCCCACTCGGGGTGCTCGCCCCGGTGCGGGTCGCCGTGCTCGTAGAGCGGCGTGCCGTCGAAGCGCGCCAGGGCCCACTCGTCCTTGGGGAAGTGCGCCGGGACCCAGTCGATGATGACGCCGATGCCGGCCTGGTGCAGTCGGTCGACGAGGTACCGGAAGTCGTCGGGGGAGCCGAAGCGCGACGTCGGCGCGTAGTAGGAGGAGACCTGGTACCCCCACGACCCCCCGAAGGGGTGTTCCGCCACCGGCAGGAACTCGACGTGGGTGAAGCCCATCTCCTGGACGTAGCTGACGAGCTCCTCCGCGAGCTGACGGTACGTCAGGCCCGGACGCCACGAGCCGAGGTGGACCTCGTAGACGCTCATCGGCCGGTCGGTCGGCGCCGTCGACGTGCGCGTGGTCATCCACTGCTCGTCGTTCCAGGTGTACGACGACTCGTAGACCACGGACGCGGTCGCGGGCGGAACCTCGGCGGCGGCCGCCATCGGGTCGGCCTTCTGCCGCCAGCCCCCGTCGCGGCCGAGGATCTCGTACTTGTAGTGCGTGCCGGCACCGATGCCGGGGACGAAGATGTCCCAGACGCCGGAGGAGCCGAGCGAACGCATCGGGTGCGCCCGGCCGTCCCAGAAGTTGAAGTCGCCGATCAGGCGCACGCCCCGGGCGTTCGGCGCCCAGACGGCGAACGAGGTTCCCGCGACCGTCCCGGCCGGCCCGTCGTAGTGCCGCACGTGCGCGCCGAGCACCTGCCAGAGCTGCTCGTGGCGGCCCTCGCGGATCAGGTGCAGGTCGACCTCGCCGAGCGTCGGGAGGTAGCGGTACGGGTCGTCGAGCAGGGTCGTGGTGCCGTCGTGGGTGACCTCGAGGCGGTAGTCGGGGGCGTGCTCGCCCGGCACGACGCCGACGAAGACGCCCTCGTGCTCGTGGGTGAGCTCGTGCCGGGCCGCGTCCGGGCCCGAGCCGACGACGACCGTGACGCGGTCGGCGAGCGGGCGCAGCGCGCGGATCGTCACCCCGCCCTGGCCGTCGGGGTGGGCACCGAGGATCGAGTGCGGGTCGTGGTGCTCACCGGCGACGACGCGGCCGAGGACCTCGCGGGGGACGGGCATCGGGGTCAGGGCCTTCTCCTGGATCCTGCTCATGAGCGGCCTCCCGTCAGGACGTCGCCCAGGACGGGCGCCGCCAGCATCCGGCGGATCGCCCCCAGCGGAACGTCGACCCAGTCCGGTCGGTTGCGCGTCTCGTACACCACTTCGTAGACCGCCTTGTCGAGGACGAGAGCTGTCAGCGGAACGGGGTCGGCCAGGGCGTCCGCGCCCGCGACGTCGGCGTAGCCGGCACAGTACGCGCGGGAGTTGCGTGCGGCCCACGCGGCCGCCCGCTCCTCGGCCCCCGGACGACTCGCGGGGTCCGCGGGGTCGGCGCCGGAGAACAGCTGCCGGGCGGCGTAGTCGAACGAGCGCAACATGCCGGCGACGTCCTTCAGCGCGGTCTGCGGCGCGGAGCGCTCGGCGATCGGCCGGGCCGGCTCGCCCTCGAAATCGAGGATCTTCCAGCCGGTGTCGGTCCGCAGCGCCTGCCCGAGGTGCAGGTCGCCGTGGACGCGCTGCCCGACGAGGTTGCGGGCCGCCGCCGGCAGTTCGGCGTAGCGGGCCGCGATCTCCTCGGCGAACGGCGCGAGGTCCGGCACCGCGGCGACGGCCGCGTCGAGGCGCTTGCGCAGGGTCGCCGCGAGGTCGGCGACCTCGGCCGCCGACCACGTGACGCTGCCGAGGACGCGAGCGAGGTCCGCGTGCACCGACGCGGTCGCCTGGCCGAGCCGGTAGGCCTCGCCGGCGAAGTCGCCGCCGGAGGCGGCCGGGTCGGGGTCGTCGTCGGCGTACAGCGCGCGGACGCTGGCGAGCGCCAGGTCCCAGCCGTCGGTCGCCGAGGGGAAGAACTCCGTCGCGATGGCGAGCGTGCCGTGCTGCGGGTCGCCGTCGGGCCCGGCCCACTCGCCGTCGACCCACCCGAGCAGGGCGGGCACGCTCGTGTTGCCGGCCTGTCCGAGCGCGTGCAGCAGCTCGACGTCCGGGTTGGTGCCGGCGACGAGGCGGCGGAACACCTTGAGGATCGCCTTCGGACCGTCGGAGAGGTCGCCGAAGACGAGCGAGGTGTTGGACTGCTCGCCGCCGATCACGCGCGAGGGCTCGTTCGCGGGCAGCGGCAGCGCCGTCGAGTCACGGTGGAAGGTCAGGCTGCCCGCGTACCTCCCGGCGGCCATGCCGGTCAGCCAGGCCGCCGTCGTCTCCTTGTCGTGCGTCGCGTCGTAGGCGTACTGCGGGGGCTCGCCCTCGGCCGGGGCCCAGTGGCCGATCAGCGCGTGGGCCAGGTTCGGGTCGGGCTCGGACCGGTAGGACACCGGCACCGAGTACGTCTCCCCGCCCGCCGCGGGGTCGTCGGCGTCCTCCGCGTAGGTCACCGCGACCGCCAGCAGGTCGGCCGCGGGGTCGTCGTGCAGACGCCCGATCCGCGAGGCCTCTGCCCGGGCGATCTCGCGGCCCTTGCCCGCGAACCACCGTTGGCCGGTCAACCAGCGGGCGAGCTCGTCACTTCTGTCCATGACGATCGCTTACCCGGGCGGGTCGAGGCGGAACCAGTAGCTGCCGTGCGGTGGCGCCGTCAGGAGGTAAGGCAGCTCACCGATGAGCGGGAATGCGACGCCGCCGAGCAGTTCGACCGGCCGGTACCCCTCGAAGCGGCGCAGGTCGAGCTCCACCGGCTGCGCGAACCGCGAGAGGTTGTTCACGCACAGGACGATGTCGCACCGCGTCGGGTTCTCCGGGTCCGGGCAGTACTCGCGCAGGAACGACAGCACGCTGGGGTTCGACCCGCCGAGGTCGGTGAAGGTGCCGAGCCCGAAGGCGGGGTTCGCCTTGCGCACCTCGATCATCCGGCGGGTGAAGTGCAGCAGCGACGTCGGCGACGCCATCTGCGCCTCGACGTTGGTGACCTGGTAGCCGTAGATCGGGTCCATGATCACCGGCAGCGTGAGGCGCCCGGGGTTCGCGTTGGAGAACCCCGCGTTGCGGTCCGGGTCCCACTGCATCGGCGTGCGCACACCGTCGCGGTCACCGAGCCAGATGTTGTCGCCCATCCCGATCTCGTCGCCGTAGTAGAGGACGGGGGAGCCGGGGAGCGAGAGCAGCAGGGCGGTGAACAGTTCGAGGCGGCGGCGGTCGTTGTCGAGCAACGGGGCCAGGCGCCGGCGGATGCCGATGTTGGCCTTCATCCGCGGGTCCTTGGCGTACTCCGCGTACATGTAGTCGCGTTCCTCGTCCGTGACCATCTCGAGCGTGAGCTCGTCGTGGTTGCGGAGGAAGATGCCCCACTGGCAGTTGTCCGGGATCTTCGGCGTCTGGGCGAGGATCTCCGAGATGGGGTAGCGCGTCTCGCGGCGGACGGCCATGAACAGCCGTGGCATGACGGGGAAGTGGAACGCCATGTGGCACTCGTCGCCGTCGCCCATGTACTCGACGACGTCCTCGGGCCACTGGTTCGCCTCGCACAGCAGGACGCGGTCCGGGTAGAGCCGGTCGACCTCGGCGCGCACCTCGCGCAGGAACTCGTGCGTGCGCGGGAGGTTCTCGCAGTTGGTGCCCTCCTCCTCGAACAGGTAGGGCACGGCGTCGAGGCGGAACCCGTCGATGCCGAGGTCGAGCCAGAAGCGCAGGGCCTCCATGATCGCCTCGCGCACCCGCGGGTTCTCGAAGTTCAGGTCGGGCTGGTGCGAGAAGAAGCGGTGCCAGTAGTACTGCTTGCGGACCGGGTCGTAGGTCCAGTTCGATGTCTCGGTGTCGACGAAGATGATGCGGGCGTCGCCGTAGCCCTTGTCGTCGTCGGCCCACACGTAGAAGTCGCCGTAGGGGCCGTCCGGGTCGGTGCGCGAGGCCTGGAACCACGGGTGCGCGTCCGACGTGTGGTTCATGACGAAGTCGATGATCACGCGGATGCCCCGCTGGTGCGCGGCGTCGACGAACTCGACGAAGTCGCCGAGCGTGCCGAACTCCGGCAGCACCGCGGTGTAGTCCGCGACGTCGTACCCGCCGTCCCGCAGCGGGGAGGCGAAGAACGGCGGCAGCCACAGGCAGTCGACGCCGAGCCAGGCGAGGTAGTCGAGCTTCTCCGTCAGGCCCCGCAGGTCGCCGACGCCGTCGTCGTTGCTGTCGTAGAAGGACCGGACGAGGACCTCGTAGAAGACCGCGCGCTTGAACCACTGCGGGTCCGGCGGACTCGCCGGGGTGTCCGAGTACGACTCGATCGGGGCGTTGGACTCGATCGGGGCGTCGCCGGACATGGCGTCGGCGGCGCGGGACACGTCGTCGCTCATCGGCCCGCGGTCCCCGAGCGCCGCAGGGTGAGCAGGTGCGCCGGCTCGTGATGCGGGTCCAGGCGGATGTAGTTGTGGGCGCCCCAGGTCCAGGTCTCGCCGGTGAACTCGTCGGTCACGAGGCAGGACTCCCCGGGAGTCAGGCCGAGGGGCGCGGGATCCAGGTGCAGCATCGTTTCCCGTGTCGCGTGAGGGTCGAGACTCACGACGACGAGCACGGTGTCCGACGACCCGTCAGGACCGGACGCGGTCTTCGAGTACGCGATCACGTTCTCGTCGTCGACGTCGTGGAAGGCGAGATTACGCAACTGCTGCAACGCCGGGTGCGCACGGCGGTAACGGTTCAGCGTCGCGAGGTAGGGCGCGAGGCTGCGGCCCTCGGCCTCGGCGGCCGCGTAGTCGCGCGGCCGGTACTGGTACTTCTCCGAGTCGAGGTACTCCTCGCTGCCGGGGCGCACGGCGACCGACTCGTACAGCTCGTAGCCGGAGTACACACCCCAGGCGGGGGAGAGCGTCGCGGCCAGGACCGCGCGGATCTTGAAGGCCGGCGGCCCGCCGTACTGCAGGAACGCGTGGAGGATGTCCGGGGTGTTGACGAAGAAGTTCGGCCGCAGGAAGTGCGCCGTCTGCTGTGAGAGCTCCGTCGCGTACTCGGTCAGTTCCTCCTTCGTCGTCCGCCACGTGAAGTACGTGTAGGACTGGTGGAACCCGACCTTCGCCAGCTCGTGCATCATCGCCGGCCGCGTGAACGCCTCCGAGAGGAACAGCACGTCCGGGTCCGTGCGGCGGATGTCGGCGAGCAGTTGCTCCCAGAACGACACCGGCTTGGTGTGCGGGTTGTCGACGCGGAAGATGCGGACGCCGTGGTCCATCCAGTGCCGCAGGACCCGCAGGCACTCGGCGTACAGGCCGTCGAAGTCGTTGTCGAAGTTGATCGGGTAGATGTCCTGGTACTTCTTCGGCGGGTTCTCCGCGTAGGCGATCGTCCCGTCCGCGCGCGTGGTGAACCACTCCGGGTGCTCCTTGACCCACGGGTGGTCGGGGGAGCACTGCAGCGCGAAGTCCAACGCGACCTCGAGACCGTTCGTCCGGGCCGTGTCGACGAAGCGGTCGAAGTCGGCGAGCGTCCCGAGGTCGGGGTGCACGGCGTCGTGTCCGCCGTCCTCGGACCCGATCGCCCACGGGGAACCCGGGTCGTCGGGGCCGGGGGTCAGCGTGTTGTTCGGGCCCTTGCGGAACGAGTGGCCGACGGGGTGGATCGGCGGCAGGTAGACGACGTCGAAGCCCATCGCCGCGATCGCCGGCAGACGCTCGGCGGCATCGGCGAACGTCCCGGACCGCGGCGGGTCCAGGCTCGCGCCCTCGCTGCGCGGGAAGAACTCGTACCAGGAGCTGAACAGCGCCTCGCGCCGGTCCACCTGCAGCGGGAAGCGCTTGGTCGCGGTCACGAGGTCACGCAGCGGGTGGCGGGCGAGCAGCCGCCCCACCTCCGGCGCCAGGCCGGCCGCGAGGCGGACCTGCGCGGGGTAGCGCTCGTCCCGCAGGTCCGCGGCGGTGCCGCGGAGCAGCTTCAGTCCGGCCTCGATCTCCTCGGGGCCGAGGGCCGAGTTCGCGGCGAGCGCCTCGGCCGCGCGCTCCATCAGCCGCGCGCCCTCCTCGAGCATCAGCTCCACGTCGACGCCGGCCGCGATCTTGAGCGGGGCGTCGTGGTGCCACGTGCCGTACGGGTCGCTCCACCCCTCGACCTGGAAGGTCCACTTGCCGGGGCGGGTGGGCATCACGGTCGCGGCCCACCGGTCGGTGCCGGGGGCGAGCAGCCGCATCGGGACCCAGGACTCGACCTTGCCGCGCGGGTCGCGCAGGACCACGTTCGCGTTCACCGCGTCGTGGCCCTCGCGGAAGACCGTCGCGCGGACCTCGAAGGGTTCGCCGGCGACCGCCTTCGCGGGGCGGGCCGTGCAGTCCACGACCGGGTGGACGTCGGTGATCGGGATTCGTGCGCTCACGTTGGCGAACGTACCCGGCTGTCCGGGTCGCAACCAGGCACCGGGCGAGTGGACGGACCGGGCTGTTCGGGTGATGTCGGGCGGCTCCCTCGAATGGCTCCGCGCGCGATGCATTGCGGAAACGTGTCCCGGATAGATTGAGTCGGGTGAGAGCTATCCGTCGGTTCACCGTCCGCGCCGCCCTGCCCGCCGAGCTGCTCCCCCTGGGGGAGCTGGCCACGAACCTCCGTTGGAGCTGGCACGCCGACACGCGGGCGATCTTCGCCGCGGTCGACCCCACGACCTGGGACGCGGTCGGGCAGGACCCGATGAAGCTGCTCGGCGCCGTCTCCACGACCCGGCTCTCCGAGCTCGCGGCCGACACCGAGTTCCGCGCCCGGCTCGACGCCGCCGTGGCGGACCTGCGCTCCTACTGCACCGAGGAACGCTGGTACCAGCGCAACGAGCAGGCCGGCGAGCACCCGCTGCCGCGGGCGATTGCCTACTTCTCTCCCGAATTCGGCATCACCGCGGTGCTGCCGCAGTACTCGGGCGGCCTCGGCATCCTCGCCGGCGACCACCTCAAGGCGGCCAGCGACCTCGGCGTCCCGATCATCGGCGTCGGGCTGCTCTACCGGCGCGGCTACTTCATCCAGTCGCTCTCCCGCGAGGGCTGGCAGGAGGAGCGCTACCCGGTCCTCGACCCGCACGAACTCCCGATCGAGGCCCTGCGCGAGGCCGACGGCTCGCTGCTGCGGGTCCGCATCGGACTGCCCGGAGGCCGAACCCTGTCCGCGCAGGTCTGGAAGGCGCAGGTCGGCCGAGTCCCGCTGCTGCTGCTCGACTCGGACGTGGAGGAGAACGGCCCGTTCGAGCGGGAGATCACCGACCGCCTCTACGGCGGCGGCACCGAGCACCGCCTGCACCAGGAGCTGCTGCTGGGCATCGGCGGCGTCCGCGCCGTCCGCGCGTACTGCCGTCTGTCCGGCACGCCCGACCCCGAGGTGTTCCACACCAACGAGGGGCACGCCGGCTTCCTCGGCATCGAGCGCATCCGCGAGTACGCGGACGAGGACGGCCTGCCGTTCGACGCCGCACTCGAGGCAGCCCGGGCCGGGACCGTGTTCACCACGCACACCCCGGTGCCGGCCGGCATCGACCGCTTCCCGCGCGAGCTGATCGCGACCTACTTCGGCGGCGACAACGCGATCGCCTCGGTGCCGGTCGAGCGGATCCTGGAACTCGGCGCCGAGACCTACTCCGGCGGCGACCCGACGGTGTTCAACATGGCGGTCATGGGCCTGCGCCTCGCGCAGCGCGCCAACGGCGTGAGCCTGCTGCACGGCGCGGTCAGCCGCGAGATGTTCGGCGGGCTCTGGCCGGGCTTCGACCCGGACGAGGTGCCGATCACGTCCATCACCAACGGCGTCCACGCGCCGACCTGGACCGCGCCCGAGGCGATCGAGCTCGCCCGGCGCGAGGCCGGGCAGGCCTTCATCGCCACCGCCGAGGACTGGGGCGCGCTCGACGACGTCTCCGACCGCGCCCTGTTCGACGTCGGCCGGCTGCTCCGCGAGCGGCTGGTCCAGTCGGTCCGCCGGCGCCTGCGCGCGCAGTGGCTGCAGCGGGGGGCGAGCGAGGCCGAGCTCGGCTGGGTCAACACGGTCCTCGACCCCGACGTCCTGACGATCGGGTTCGCGCGCCGCGTGCCCTCCTACAAGCGACTGACGCTGATGCTGACGGACCCGGAGCGGCTTCAGCACCTGCTGCTGCACCCCGAGCGTCCGATCCAGCTCGTCATCGCCGGCAAGGCGCACCCGGCCGACGACGGCGGCAAGCGCCTGATCCAGGAGCTCGTCCGCTTCGCCGACGACCCCGCGGTGCGGCACCGGATCGTGTTCCTCACCGACTACGACATGGGCCTCGCCGCCGAGATGATCCCCGGCTGCGACGTCTGGCTGAACAACCCGCTGCGCCCGCTCGAGGCCTGCGGCACGTCCGGGATGAAGGCCGCTCTGAACGGCTGCCTCAACCTCTCCGTGCTCGACGGCTGGTGGGACGAGTGGTACGACGGCGCGAACGGCTGGGCGATCCCGTCCGCGACCGGTGTCGACGACCCGGAGCGGCGCGACGAGCTCGAGTCGAGCGCGCTCTACGACCTGATCGAGACCTCGGTGGCACCGCGCTTCTACGAGCGCGACGACTCCGGTCTGCCGGCCCGCTGGCTGGAGATGGTCCGGCACACGATCGGCTCGCTGGGCCCGAAGGTCCTCGCCTCGCGCATGGTCCAGGACTACGTCAACCAGCTCTACGCGCCCGCGGCGGTGTCGTCGCGCGAGCTCGCTGACGACAAGCTCTCGCTCGCCCGTGAGCTCGCGTCCTGGAAGTCGCGCGTCCGGGGTGGCTGGGAGGCCGTCCGCGTCGACCACGTCGAGGTCTCCGGTGCGGTCGACGTCGCGTCCGTGGGTGACGAGGTCTCGGTCTCCTGTTTGGTCTCCCTTGGGTCGCTCGACCCGGCTGACGTGGACGTGCAGCTGGTGTACGGCCGGGTCGACGAGTCGGACCAGATCCTCGCGCCGCAGACGCTCTCCCTCACCGTCGCGGAGCAGTTCGACAGCGGCCGCAGCCGGTACGAGGGCACCGTCGCGCTGCGGAACAGCGGGCCGTTCGGGTACTCGGTGCGCGTCCTGCCGGCTCACCGGTTGCTCGCGAGCCCCGCGGAGCTCGGGCTCGTCGCGGTCCCGATGGCCCCGGCGGGGATGACGGACGGGCCGGTGCGCTGACCCCGGGAGGGGGCGGCCGTCGGTCGCGGGACACGCGTAGCGAACTATCCCGAACAATCATCGGTTCCGGGTGCAATCCTTGACCCCGTCGCCGTAGATTCGGCGGCTGCACAAGATCGTGCTGCACAAGATCGTTCAGCGGGACCGGTAGGAGTAAAGGCGTGGAACGGTTGCCGGGCACGCCCTATCTGGCCGGCGAGGTCATGGGGCGCGGTCCCCATGGCGCGGTGTTCACCGCGCAGGACGCGGCCGAGCGCCGCCTCGCGGTCAAGGTCCTGACGCCGGACCTGTCCGGGGGTGACGCGTCCGCGCGCGAGTTCGCGGGGCAGCGCGACACCCTCACCTCGCTGCGGCACCCGCACCTCATGCCGGTGTACGACATCGTGCTCACCGACACCGGGCTGCTCGCGGTCGTCAGCGAGCGGGCCGAGGGCGGCAACCTGCGCCAGGCCCTCGAGGTCGTCCGCACCTTCCCGCCGTCGGAGGCGTGCCGCCTCGGCGCGCAGATCGCCCGGGCGCTGGCCTCGCTGCACGCGACCGGCCTCGTCCACGGCGACCTGACCTCGACCAACATCCTGTTCAACGACTCGGGCAGCCGTCCGGCGGTGCGCGTCTCCGACGCCGGCCTGACGCGGTGGCTGGCCGGACTCGGCCGGGGCTGGATCCCGGTCGGCGCGGCGGCCTACGCGGCGCCCGAGGTGGCCGCGGGTGGCGTGCCCGGGGCGTCCGCCGACCTGTACGCCCTCGGTGTCCTGCTGCACGAGATGTGCGTCGGGGTGCCGCCGTTCACCGGCGACCCGGCTGACGTGACGCGCCGTCACGTCGAGGAGGTGCCGGTCCGTCCGGCCGGCATCCCCGACCAGCTGTGGGTCCTGATCGCGGCGCTGCTCGCCAAGGACGGCGCCGCCCGCGTCGGCCCCGCCGCCGCCGTGGCCGGGTACCTCGACGCGATCGCGGCCGACGTCGACCGCGTCCCGCCCGCCGCGCCGATCGGGCCCATCGCCGCGGCGGTGCCGCTCGCCCCGCTGCCGGACATCAGCGCACCGGGGTCGGCCTGGGTCGACGAGCCGATCGGTGACGTCAGCCCGACCGCCGAGACCGACGTCCTGCCGGTCGTCGAGCCGCCCGCCTGGACGCCCCCGCCCGCGGACCCCGCGCCCTGGGAGCGTCCGCCGGTCGAGCCCGCGGCTTACGACCCGTACCCCTCCTCGGGCTCCTACGGTGAGTCCGGCGGCTACGACGCCGGGGCCTACGACGCCGGGGCCTACGCCGCCGCGGCCGGGTACGGCGCCGGTGGCTACGGCGGGGCCGGGTACGGGCCGGTCGGCTCCGACCCGGTCGAGGTCGCCGCGGCCGCGGACGCCGAGGAGGAGCGCGCGCGCAACGCCGCCTACCTCGCCATGTACGAGCGCGACCGGCGTCGGCGCTTCGCGATCATCGCCGCCGTCGTCCTGCTCTCGGTGATCGGCGTCGGCGTCGCGATCGGCGCGGTGCTCGGTGGCGGCGACGGGGACGACGACCCCGGTACCGACGACCCGGGCATCGTCCTGCCGACCCCGGGCTTCCCGGGCGACCTGGAGGAGACCCCGACCCCGACGCCGGAGGAGTCCCCGACCCCGACCCCGGAGGAGTCCCCGACCCCGACTCCGACCCCGTTGGCCCCGGGCACCACCCCGACGCCGACCCCGGAGCCGACCCCGACCCCGACTCCCACCCCGGTCCCGACCCCGACCCCGACGATCCCGGTCGTGACGGTCACCCCGCCGGACCCGACGCCGACGCCGACCCCGACGCCGACGGAGGAGCCGACGCCCACGCCCACGCCGACGCTCACGCCGGAGCCGACGCCGCCGGCGGTCGAGTTGGAGCAGGGCGAGTAGCTCAGCCGATCAGCGGGTCGGGTTCGCCGAGGACCCGGAGCAGGACGGCGGAGCGGCCGGTCAGGGTGAGGGTCTCGCCCGGGGCGAGGACGGTCTGCCCGTCGACGGAGTGGCCCGGGTCGCTGTCGAGCACGGGGACGAAGCCGGTCGCGAAGGTGGTGGTCGGCATCCGCCACGCCAGCGCCTCGGCGCCGGCGTTGAGCAGCAGCAGGAAGCTGTCGTCGGTGAGGGTCTCGCCCTGGGGTCCGCGCTGGTGGATCGCGTCGCCGCAGAGCAGGACCCCGAGCGCGCTGCGGTGGGGGTCGTGCCAGTCCTCGTTGGTCAGGCGCTCGCCGGCCTCGGTGAACCACTCCAGGTCGGGCTGGCCGTGCGCGCCGATCGGGGCGCCGGTGAAGAAGCCCTGCTGACGGAACACGGGGTGGGCGTGCCGGAGGGCGAGCAGGGTGCGCGTGAACTCGGTCAGCCGGTCGGCGGTCGGGTCGGGCGTCCAGTCGACCCAGGAGATCTCGTTGTCCTGGCAGTAGGCGTTGTTGTTGCCCCGCTGGGTGCGGGCGCGCTCGTCGCCGGCGACCAGCATCGGCGTGCCGACCGACAGCAGCAACGTCATCAGCATGTTGCGCATCTGACGCTCTCTCAGGACCAGGACGCCGAAGGTGGCGGTCTCGCCCTCCTCGCCGCAGTTCCAGGAGCGGTTGTCGTCGGTCCCGTCGCGGTTGTCCTCGCCGTTGGCCTGGTTGCGTTTGCTCGTGTAGCTGACGAGGTCGCGCAGGGTGAACCCGTCGTGCGAGGTGACGTAGTTGACCGACGCGATCGGGCCGCGGCCCGGGTGGGCGAACAGGTCGGAGGATCCGGAGAGCCGGTAGGCGAGGTCGTCGACGCCCGCCGGGGCACCGCGCCAGAAGTCGCGGACGCAGCCGCGGTAGCGGTCGTTCCACTCCGCCCACGGCGGCGGGAAGCCGCCGAGCAGGTAACCCGCCGCGGTCGCGTCCCACGGCTCGGCGATCAGCTTCACGTCGGCCAGGACCGGATCCTGTGCGAGCACGGTGAGCAGGGCCGCCCGGGGGTCCGGGGCGTCCGCGCCGACCGGTCCTCGGATCAGCGCGGAGGCGAGGTCGAAGCGGAATCCGTCGACGCCCATCTCGGTGACCCAGTAGCGCAGGGAGTCCGCGATCAGGGCGATCACCTGGGGGGACCGCGCGTCGAGGGTGTTGCCGCAGCCGGTGACGTCGGCGTAGTGCCGGCCGTCGCGCAGGCGGTAGTACTCGACGTTGTCGAGGCCGCGGAACGACAGCGTCGGGCCGGTCTCGTCGCCCTCGGCCGTGTGGTTGTAGACGACGTCGAGGATCACCTCGAGTCCGGCCGCGTGAAGCGTCCGGACCATCTCCTGGAACTCGCGGACCTGCCCGCCGAGCGTCCCCGCCGACGAGTAGCCGGCGTGCGGGGCGAAGAACCCGATCGAGTTGTAGCCCCAGTAGTTGCGCCGGCCGCTGCGCAGCAGGTGCTCCTCGGACACGAAGTGATGCACCGGCAGAAGTTCGACGGCGGTGACGCCCAGCCCGGTCAGGTACTCGACGACCGCGGGGTGCGCGAGTCCGGCGTAGGTGCCGCGCTGGTGCGGCGGGACCTCGGGGTGGCTGCGGGTGAACCCGCGGACGTGCAGTTCGTAGAGGACCGTGTCCGTCCAGGCCGTGCCCGGCCGGGTGCCGGTGGGGGAGGCGTCGGCGGGGTCGACGACCACCGCGTGCGGGACGTGGGGCGCCGAGTCGCGTTCGTCGCGGACCGTGTCGTCCGAGCCGGGGCCCGTGTGGACGTGCGCGTAACTGGCCGGGTGGCCGGCGTAGCCCCCGGTGATCGCGCGGGCGTACGGGTCGAGCAGCAGCTTCGCCGGGTTGAAACGCAGACCGCGCGCGGGGTCCCACGGACCGTGGACCCGGAAGCCGTACCGCGTGCCGGGCTCGACGCCGGGCAGGAACGCGTGCCAGACGTGGCCGGTGCGCTCGTGCAGCCCGATCCGGTTGGTCTCGGCCCCGGCGGAGTCGAGGAGGCAGACCTCGACCGACTCCGCCCGCCGCGAGAACACCGCGACGTTGACCCCACCGCGGACCGGGTCGTAGGTGGCCCCGAGCGGGGCGGACCGCCCCGGCCACGGGACCACCTGATCAGCGCACATCCGGCCATGATCCCGCCTGCGGAGCGTGGCCGATAACGTGCCCGTGCGGAAGGAACTCGACGAGGAGGTCGGTATGGCGGAGTTTGTGCGGCTTGAGGTCGACAACGGGGTCGCGACGATTCGGCTCGACCGGCCCAAGATGAACGCCCTGAACGCGCAGGTTCAGGAGGAGTTCCACGACGCCGCCCAGGCGGCGCGCAAGGACGACGACATCCGCGCGGTCGTGATCTACGGCGGTGAGCGCGTCTTCGCGGCGGGCGCCGACGTGAAGGAGATGGCGGAACTCTCGTACGCCGAGATGGCCGTCAAGTCGATGGACCTGCACCGCTGCTTCAACGCCGTCGCGGCGATCCCGAAGCCGACGATCGCGGCCGTGACCGGCTACGCGCTCGGCGGCGGGTGCGAGCTCGCGATGTGCGCGGACTTCCGCGTCAGCGGCGAGAGCGCCAAGTGGGGCCAGCCGGAGATCCTGCTCGGGATCATCCCCGGCGCCGGCGGCACGCAGCGCCTGCCGCGTCTGGTCGGCCCGGCCAAGGCGAAGGACATCATCTTCTCCGGCCGGTTCGTCGACGCCGCCGAGGCGCTCTCGATCGGCCTGGTCGACAAGGTCGTCCCGGACGCCGAGGTCTACGACGCCGCCGTCGCGTGGGCCCGCACCTTCGTCGGTGGGCCGGCAGCTGCCCTCCGTGCGGCCAAGGAGGCCGTCGACCGCGGTCTGGAGGTCGATCTCCCCACCGGCCTCGACATCGAGCGGGTCCTGTTCGCGGCCCTGTTCGCCACCGAGGACCAGAAGAACGGCATGCGCTCGTTCGTGGAGAACGGTCCGGGGAAGGCATCGTTCGTGGGGCGATGACAGCGTGTCCTGCACCACCCGATAGGATCCCTACTCGCCAGTAATCGTTTCCCGGTGACCCGGTCCTCGGGCACCGAGGCCGGCGTGAAGCTGCGGCGCGACGTTTTCGACCAGGAGGTCTGAGCCGAACATGAAGATCGTCGTCTGCGTGAAGCAGGTGCCGGACACGTGGGCTGAGAAGAAGCTCGACGCGTCCAAGACGCTCGACCGCGTCTCGGTCGACAACATCCTCAACGAGATGGACGAGTTCGCCATCGAAGAGGCCCTCCAGATGACCGAGGCCCACGGGGGCTCGGTGACCGTGCTCTGCATGGGGCCGGACTCGGCCACGGAGGCCATTCGCAAGGCGCTCTCGATGGGTGCCGACGACGCCGTGCACGTCGTCGACGACGCCCTCAAGGGCTCGTGCGCCGCGACCACCTCGCTGGTGCTCGCCAAGGCCCTCGAGCGCATCGGGGACTACGACCTGGTCATCGCCGGGTCGGAGGCCTCCGACGCCCGGACCTCGGTCGTGCCCGCGATGCTCGCCGAGCGCCTCGGGATCCCGCAGGTCACCTTCGTGAACAAGGTCGAGGTCGACCCGAACGCGAAGACCCTCAAGGCCAACCGCATCACCGACGACGGCTACCAGGTCGTCGAGGCCTCGCTGCCGGCGATGATCTCGGCCGTCGAGAAGATGAACGAGCCGCGGTACCCCTCGTTCAAGGGGATCATGGCCGCGAAGAAGAAGCCGGTCGAGACGGTGTCGCTGTCCGACCTCGGCATCGACGCCGGTGAGGTCGGCCTCGGGGGTTCCTGGACCCAGGTCAACTCCAGCGCGGACCGGCCCCCGCGGTCGGCCGGCACCATCGTCGAGGACGACGGCAACGGTGGCGTCGCGCTCGTCGACTTCCTCGCCTCCAAGAAGTTCGTCTGAGAAGGGATCCGGTAGACATGTCGCAGGTTCTCGTTCTCGTCGAGCACACCGACGGTGCGCTGAAGAAGGTCAGCCTCGAGCTGCTGACCATGGCCAAGGCCGTGGGTGAGCCGGCGGCCGTGTTCGTCGGCTCCGGCATCGACAACGCCGCCGACAAGCTGGCCGAGTACGGCGCGGAGACCATCTACGTCGCCGACGACGCCGAACTCACGGGCTACGTCGTCGCCCCGGTCGCCGAGGTGCTGGCCAAGCTGGTCGCGGAGCAGTCCCCGGCCGCCGTCCTGATCGCCGCCACGGCCACCGGCAAGGAGATCGCCGGTCGCCTGGCCATCAAGACCACCTCCGGTGTCCTCACCGACGCCACGGGCCTGACCAGCGAGGGCGGTTCGGTCGTCGCCGAGCAGTCGATCTTCGGTGGCGCCACGGTCGTGCAGTCCTCGGCCACCAAGGGCACCCCGATCATCGCGGTGCTCCCGAACGCCACCCCGCCGGAGGCCTCGCCGGCCGCCGGCAACCGCGTCCCGGTCTCGGTGGAGCTCTCCGCCGCCGCCAAGGGCGCGAAGATCGTCGACTCCGTCATCGAGGAGAAGGGCGAGCGTCCGGAGCTCACCGAGGCCTCGATCGTCGTCTCCGGCGGTCGCGGTGTCGGTTCGGCCGAGAACATGTCGGTCGTCGAGAAGCTGGCGGACTCGCTCGGCGCGGCCGTCGGCGCCTCCCGCGCCGTCGTCGACGCCGGGTGGTACCCGCACAACTCGCAGGTCGGCCAGACCGGCAAGACCGTCTCGCCGCAGCTCTACATCGCGGCGGGGATCTCCGGTGCGATCCAGCACCGGGCCGGCATGCAGACCTCGAAGACGATCGTCGCGGTGAACAAGGACCGCGAGGCCCCGATCTTCGAGCTCGCGGACTACGGCGTCGTCGGCGACCTGCACAAGGTCCTGCCGCAGGCCACCGACGAGATCACCAAGCGCAAGTAGGGAAGTTCGCGCCCTCCCACGGCGTTGCGTCCGGTGAACTGTGGCCTACAGCCCACAGTTCGCCGGACGCAGGTGGTTAAGGGCGACGGTTAGGCTGGCGGAACGATGACGTACTTGGATCACGCGGCGACGACGCCGATGCTCCCCGAGGCGCTGGCCGCGATGACGGCCGAGCTCGGGCGCGTCGGGAACCCCTCGTCGCTGCACGGCAGTGGCCGTCAGGCCCGCCGGGTGGTCGAGGAGTCGCGCGAGACCGTCGCCGCGGCGCTCGGGTGCCGGCCCGGTGAGGTCGTGTTCACCGGGGGCGGCACGGAGGCCGACAACCTCGCGCTCAAGGGCCTGTACTGGGCACGCTCCACGGAGGCCCCGGCCCGCCGGCGCATCCTGATCAGCGCGGTGGAGCACCACGCGGTCCTCGACCCCGCGGCCTGGCTCGCTCGGCAGCAGGGTGCCGAGCTGGAGATCCTCCCCGTGGACGACCTCGGACGCCTGCAGCCCGAGACGTTGCGCGCCGCGATCGAGCGCGATCCCGCCTCGGTCGCGCTGGTCTCGGTGATGTGGGCGAACAACGAGGTCGGGACGGTCCAGCCGATCGCCGAGCTCGCCGCGATCGCCCGCGAGTTCGAGATCCCGCTGCACTCGGACGCCGTCCAGGCCGTCGGGCAGCTTCCGGTCGACTTCGCCGCCTCCGGGGTGTCCGCGATGGCGCTGACCGGTCACAAGCTCGGCGGGCCGCTCGGCATCGGCGCCCTCGTCCTCGCCCGTGGGACGGTCCCGACGCCGCTGCTCCACGGCGGCGGGCAGGAGCGTGACGTCCACTCCGGCACGCTGGACACGCCGGCCATCGCGGGCTTCGCGGCGGCCGTCGAGTCGGCGGTGCGCAACCTCGACGCGCACACCGCGACGATGCTGCGCCTGCGCTCGGACCTGATCGCCGGTGTGCTGGCCGCCGTGCCCGACGCCCGTTTCAACGGCGACCCCGACGACCGCCTGCCCGGCAACGCCCACTTCTCGTTCCCCGGCTGCGAGGGTGACTCGCTGCTGATGCTGCTCGACGCCCGCGGCATCGAGTGCTCGACCGGGTCCGCGTGCTCGGCCGGGGTCGCGCGGCCGTCGCACGTGCTGCTCGCGATGGGGCACGACGAGGCCTCGGCCCGCAGCTCGCTGCGCTTCTCGCTCGGCCACACCTCGACCGAGGCCGACGTCGCCGACCTGATCGAGGCGCTGCCCCCGGTGGTGGAGCGCGCCCGTCGCGCCGGCGAGATCGCGGCCGCCCGGCACAAGCGGGCCTGAGATGCGCGTCCTCGCGGCGATGTCCGGGGGCGTGGACTCCGCGGTCGCCGCGGCCCGCGCCGTCGAGGCCGGGCACGACGTCACCGGCGTCCACCTCGCGCTGGCCGAGGCGCCGGACAACCCGCGGGGCAAGGGCTGCTGCACGCCCGAGGACGCCCGGGACGCGCGCCGCGTCGCCGACGTGCTCGGCATCCCGTTCTACGTGTGGGACCTCGCCGAGCAGTTCCGTGCCGACGTGGTCGACGACTTCGTCGCCGAGTACGCCGCCGGGCGCACGCCGAACCCGTGCCTGCGCTGCAACGAGTCGATCAAGTTCGCCGCGGTGCTCGACCGTGCGATCGGCCTCGGCTTCGACGCCGTCTGCACCGGCCACTACGCGCGGCTGATTGACGGTCCGTCAGGTCGCGAGCTGCACCGAGCAATCGACCCGGACAAGGACCAGTCCTACGTGCTCGGGGTGCTGGAGGCGGATCAGCTCGCCCACGCGATGTTCCCGCTCGGCGACTCGGTGAAGGGCGACGTCCGCGCCGAGGCCGAGACGCGCGGCCTCGCCGTCGCGGCCAAGCCCGACAGCCACGACATCTGCTTCATCCCCGACGGCGACACGGCGGGATTCCTCCGCCGGCGGTTGGGGGAACGGCCGGGCGAGCTCGTCGACACCACCGGCGCGGTGCTGGGGGAGCACTCCGGTGCCTACGGCTTCACCGTCGGGCAGCGGAAGGGCCTGCGCATCGGGACTCCCGCGCCGGACGGCCGGCCCCGGTACGTCCTCGACGTCTCGGTCGTCGACAACCGCGTCACCGTCGGCCCCGCCGAGGCCCTCGACGTCCGCGGCCTGACCGCCGACCGCCCCCGCTGGTGCGGCGACGCCCTGCTCGGTTCGTCCGAGTGCCTGGTGCAGTTCCGCGCCCACGGCGACCCCGTCCCCGCCGCCGTCACCGCCCTCGAGGCGGGGCTCCAGATCGCGTTCACCACCCCGGTCCGCGGCGTCGCCCCCGGCCAGGCCGCCGTCCTCTACGACGGCACCCGCGTCCTCGGCTCCGCCACCATCGCCGCCACCGTCCGATAGCCGCCCCGCCCTCCCCGCCCCGCCGTCCCCGCCCCGCCGTTCTCCCGAAAGCGCACTCTGGCACGTCCGAAAGCAAAATCCGGGTGCCGTACTGCACTTTCGGGAGAGGGGGCGGGGCGCTGGGGCGGAGTTGTCCACAGCGCGCACACCCACGAAGTTGTCCACAGGCCGAGTCGGCGGGACAGCCGGGTGCCCGACGCTTCCGCTCATGACCGATGCAGAACTTCTCCACGGGCCCTTCCGACGTCGCGAGGGCCTGGAAGCTGGTTTGACGGCGCGTCAGGTAAATGGGTCGCGCTTCCGGTTGATCACGAAGGACGTCCATGTCGCGGCGGAGACGCCGCTCGACCTGCCGACGCGGTGCGCTGCGTTCCGCAAAGCGGTGGACATTCCGTTCGTGTTCAGCCACTTCACCGCCGCGGAGCTCTACAACGTTCCGATCGACCCGGACCCCAAGATCCACCTCAGCGTCCGCTCGGAGATCGAGCCGCGCATGCGAGGTCTGGTCGCGCACCGCGTGCTGGACCTCGGTGACGTCTGGAACGTGCGCGGTTTCCCCGTCACCTCACCGGGCCGGACGTTCGTCGACCTCGCGTCGAAGCTGGATCTGATGTCGCTCTGCGTCGCCGGGGACGTCCTCGGGTCCCGCAGCAACCTCGCCGAGCTCGATCGAGCGCTCGCGCTGGCCGTCGCCCGCCGGGGCATCCGGCTGGCGAGGGAGGTGCGGGCACTGTTGAACCCGGCCGCGAAATCTCCGCAGGAGACGCGGGTGCGCGTGCTGTTGACCCTCGCCGGCGTCCCGCCGCTGGCGGTGAACGAGCCGGCGATCGGTCGGGACGGTCGCCCGTTCGCCGAGCCCGACCTGGGGGAGCACACGGTGAGGGTCGCGATCGAGATCGAGGGCAGCCACCATCAGACCGATCGCGATCAGTGGCGGCGAGACATCCGCCGCGACGCCGCCTACCGCGAGAACGGCTGGATCCTGATCAAGGTCACGAAGGAGGACATCTTCTTCCGGCCGCAGTGGATCATCGACCAGGTCGTCGCGGCCCTCCGCGCCCGCGGCATGCGCTGGTAGCCCCCCCCGCCCCGCCGGGGCGCCATCGACTCCCGAAAGCGCAGTGCAGCACCCGGATTTTGTGTTCGGACGTGTCGTAGTGCGCTTTCGGGAGAACGGCGGTCAGACCGCCGCGGCGAGGCGGGTGGTGCCGGGGCCGGAGAGGGCGGGGAGGGCGGCGGCGGTGCGGCCGGTCAGCAGGAGCAGGAGGTCGGCGGCGGGGCCGGTGACCTCCTCGCCGGAGCCGGCGGACCAGTCGAGGTCGGTGGCCTGCAGGCGGAGGCCGCGCAGGCGCCGGCGGGCCCAGAACGGCCAGCCCATGCGCCAGACGCGCTCCAGCCCGGCGGCCGCGGCGATCTGGGAATCCCCTCATTTCGTGGAGGGTTCCGTTTTGCAGCTGATGGTGCGTCAGTGAGCATCATTTCGTATCGGACCGGTGGCAGTCCAGCCGCGGTGGTGTGCCGGCGGCGATGGTTGTAGAACTCGTAGCACCAAGGTCCGATGACCGCGCGGGCTTCGGCCTTTGTCGCGAAGGTGTGCCGGGACAGGACCTCGTGTTCAAGGGTGGAGAAGAACGATTCCGCGGCTGCATTGTCGAAACACGACCCGACCCTGCCCATCGACTGGCGGATCCCGAGCTGCTCGGCGCACAGGCGCCGGAAGTCCTTGGCGGTGTAGGTCGAGCCGCGGTCGGTGTGGAAGATGACACCCTCGATCACCGACCGGCCACCGCGCACAGCAGCGGCGATCTTGATCGCATCCGCGGCCAGCACCGCGTCCGGGTGCTCACTCATCGCCGCGGCCAGCAGCCGCCGCGAGTACAGGTCAATCACGGTCGCCAGGTAGAGCTTGCCCTCACCGGTCGGGATCTCGGTCATGTCCCCGCACCACTTCCGGTTCGGCGCCGCTGCGCTGAAGTCACGGTTGAGCAGGTCCGGGAACTTCGGCGCGGCCTTGTCCTGGCGCGTCAATCCCTTGTACCGCTTGGGTTTGCGCCCGAACAGGTGCTGGCGGCGCATCGAGTCCGCGACGGTGTTCACGCTGACCTGCCAGCCGGCCTCGACCAGATCCAGATGGACCCGCGGCGATCCGTAAACGCCACCCGAGGCCTCGAAGCACCGCCGAACCTCAGCATCGAGCAGAGCCCGACGCTGGGCCCGCACCGTCGGGGCCGGGTTCCCGACCCGCGCCAGCCACTTGTAGAACCACGACACGCTCACCCCGAGGATGGCGCAGCAGACCGCGTGGGGCACCCGGTAGGAGGTCCTCTGGTCGGCGATGAAGCCCGCCACGCTCACTTCGTCGCCTCCTTCACCCACAGGACCACGGAGCGCTTGAGGACATCACGTTCCATCCGCAGCTCGGCGTTCTCCGCACGCAGCCGCTTGAGCTCGGCCAGATCATCAGCGGACAGGTGCCCGTTCCCGCCCTCGGCGGCCCGGTCCCGGGCTACCCAGTTCCCCAGCGTGCCCTCGTTGATGCCCAAGTCCCGCGCGAGCGCCGCGATCGACTTGCCCGGGTTCTCCCGGACCAGCCGCACCGCCCCCTCACGGAACTCGGCGTCGAACTTCCTTCTCGTCTCTGACATGGCTACTCCTCATAGCTCATGCCTCCACGGAAGTGGGGGATTTCCAATCGGTGGCATCGGAACGGTCAGCCCGAGCGGTCGGGCCACGTCCTGGATGTGCACGAGCGTGTCGAAGACGAGGTTGTCGAGCGTCGTGATCGCGGGCTTGCTGCGGCTGTCGGCGAGGGCGCGCAGCTCGGCGACCAGGTCCGGCGTACGCGCGGCGTGCCGGACGGCCAGGTCCCGGTTGAGGCCGTCGAAGTTCCCGCGGGCGCGGACGGCCATGCCGACGATCCTGGGCAAGCCGGGGGACTGCGGGGTCAGCGCGATGTGCGCCGCGACGTCGCGAATCCGCCAGGCGTCGCAGAGCGAGGGCCGCTCCCACTGCTCCGGACTCAGGGACGCGAGCAGGTCGGCCAGGACGTGCCGCTGCTCGGCGATGACGGTCCACTTCTCGTCGCGGTCCATCGCGATCCCCAGTTGTTCGAGTATCGAACCAAGTAGTTCGAGTCTCTAATCATCCGGTAGCGTCGTCAAGTGTGACGGAGTCTCTGAACGTCGGCCTGCTGCTGTTCCTCCCGTACCGCGCACTGGAGACCCGGGTCTTCCGGGAGCTGGCCGCCGCCGGCTTCGACGACATCACGCCGGCGCAGGCTCGCGTGTTCCAGCGAATCGGCCCCCACGGGACCCGCCTCACCGAACTCGCCGAGCAGGCCGGCATCACCAAGCCGACGGCGGCCTTTCTGGTCGACCAGCTCGAGCGCGCCGGGTACGTCGAACGCGTCCCCGACCCGACCGACGGCCGCGCGCGCCTGGTGACGGTGGCCGAACGCGGCGTCCGCGCGGTCGAGGCGTCGCGCCCGATCGCGGCCGCGGTCGAGGCGGAGTGGACCGCTCACCTCGGCGAGCGCCGCATGGCCCAACTCCGTCGGGCTCTGGAGGACCTGCGCGAGATCACCGACCCCTGGCGCTGACGACGCCCGGAGTGTCCTCCACTCCCGAAAGCGCAGCGCAGCACCCGGATTTTGCCTACAGACGTGTCGTACTGCGCTTTCGGGAGAATGTCAGGAGGGCGTCAGGAGCGGGCCCTCTCCTTCAGCTTGATGACCCCGCGGGCCTCGGCGTGGACGGTCTGCGGAGCGGGTTCGGTCGGCATCGGGTCGTCCGCGACGGAGTTCTGACTGGTCATCAGCGGCGGCAGCGGCGGCAGCAGCGAGGAACCCTCCTCCTCGGCCGGGGTTTCCTCGCCCTCGTAGTAGGGCGGCTCCTGGGCGGCGGGGTCGACGGCGTCCATGATCACGCGGGAGGACGCGGTGCCCGGCCGGAACGGGTGCGTGTTGTCGCCCGCCGGGACGGCCTGGACGAAGAACGTCACCTTCTGCCGCTGACCGGTGCACTCCTTCGCGACCGAGTCGAAGCCGCCGGCGAACTCGTCGCCGACCGCCTGGATGATCTGCGCGACCAGGTAGGCCGTCCAACCGGCCGGGCACACGAAGGTGGCGGGCAGGCGCACGGCGGCGCCGTCGGCGATCAGGATCCCGTCGCCCTGGGTGACGGGCTTCGGCCCGGCCGCGTGGGCGGCGGTGGGGGAGAGCGCCAGGGTGAGGACGGCGGTCGCGGCACCGGCGCGGCGGGCGAGGGCGTGCATGGGGGCTCCCGAATCTGCTGGGGGCACCCGTCGTGCACCCGAAATGCGAGAGTTCTCCCGATTCGCCCCGCCGTCAAGCCGGGACCGGTGTGGCGACGGTCGCGTTCTAACCTGCGGGGGTGCCTGCCCTCCCGCTCGACCTGCCGCCCGGCTCCGCCAGTGGGGTCGGTTCCCTCCCCGGGACCGCGCCGCTAGAGGTGCTCCCCGTCGTCCTCGACCTCCCCGGCCTGCCCTACCTGCCCGAGCTCCCGGCCCGTGGCCCCGGCGCCGACATGATCGGCCGCGCGTTCGGGATCCTCGTCGAGCTCTACGCCGACCTCGCCCCGAGCGGATGGCGCTTCGCCGAGCACCCCGGCCGGGACACCCGCCGGGCGATGAGCCACCTCGGCCAGGACCTGGACGCGCTCGAGGAGCGCGGCGAGGGCTACGAGGGCGCGATCAAGGTCCAGGTCGCCGGCCCGTGGGCCCTCGCCTCGACCGTCGAGCTCCGGCACGGCGACAAGGCGCTCTCGGACCCCGGGGCCTGCCGCGACATCGCCGCCAGCCTCGCGGAAGGTCTGCGCGGCCACGTCGCCGAGGTCCGCAAGCGGCTGCCGCGGGCGACGACCGTCGTGGTCCAGCTCGACGAGCCGACGCTCCCAGGCGTCCTGCGCGGGTCGGTCCGCACCGCCAGCGGCTTCGGGACGCTCCGGGCGGTCGACGGGCCGGTCGTCGAGGCCACGCTGCGGGGGGTGATCGACGTGCTCGCGGCCGACGGCGTGCCGACCGTGATCCACTCCTGCGCCGCGGACACCCCCGTGGCCCTGCTCCACCGGGCCGGTGCGGCGGGGCTGGCGCTCGACCTCTCGGTCGCCGGTGAGGGCGCCGACGAGGCCCTCGGGGAGTTCCTGGAGGCCGGTGGGGTCCTGCTGTCGGGGGTCGTCCCCGCCGTCGACGCTCCGGGCGGACTGTCACCGCTGGCGACTACGGTCTCCCCGGTGCAGGACCTCTGGCACCGCCTCGGTCTGCCGCGAGCGGGCCTGGGGCGGGTCGTGCCGGTGCCCGCGTGCGGGCTGGCCGGGGCGTCGCCGGCCTGGGTCCGTGCCGTGACCATCCGGTGCGCCGACGCGGCGCGCCGGCTCGCCGACCTCGGACAGGAGTGACGGATGGCCGACGAGGTCGAGGTGCCGGAGATGGCCGACGTGCCGGCCGAGGTGCGCGCCCAGCACGCGGAGCTGTCCGAGGAGCTCTCGGACGCCCTCTACCGCTACCACGTGCTCGACCGGCCCACCCTGTCCGACGCCGACTACGACGCGAAGATGCGCGAGCTGGTCGGCCTCGAGGAGAAGTACCCGTCGCTGCGGACACCTGACTCCCCGTCACAGCGGGTCGGCGCGGCGATCAGCACGGACTTCGCCCCGGTCGAGCATCTCGAGCGGATGATGAGTCTCGACAACGCCTTCTCGGCCGAGGAGCTCGCGGCCTGGGCCGCGCGCGTCGAGAAGGAGGTCGGCGTCGGCGCGGAGTACCTCTGTGAGCTCAAGGTCGACGGGCTGGCTGTCGCGCTCGTCTACGAGAAGGGCCGCCTGGTCCGCGCCGCCACCCGCGGGGACGGGTCCACCGGCGAGGACGTGACGCCGAACGTCCGGACGCTCGAGAACGTCCCCGACCGACTGCAGGTCCCCGACGGTGGCGAGATCCCGGACCTGCTCGAGGTCCGCGGCGAGGTGTTCTTCCCGGTGGCGGGCTTCGAGGAGCTCAACGCCTCCCTCGTGGCTGCCGGCAAGGCGCCGTTCGCGAACCCCCGCAACACCGCCGCCGGGTCGCTGCGGCAGAAGGACCCGCGCGTCACGGCCAGCCGCAAGCTCAAGCTCGTCGTGCACGGCATCGGCGCGTCCAGCGGCGTCACCTACGAACGGCAGTCCGGCGGCTACGACCTGCTCGCCTCCTGGGGGCTCCCGGTCGCGACCACGGCGAAGGTCGTGACGGACCTGACGGGCGTCCAGAAGTTCATCGACCACTACGGCGAGCACCGGCACTCCGTCGAACACGAGATCGACGGCGTCGTCGTCAAGGTCGACCAGCGCGACCTGCAGCGCCGCCTCGGGTCGACCTCGCGGGCTCCGCGGTGGGCGATCGCGTTCAAGTACCCGCCCGAAGAGGTCAACACCAAGCTCCTCGACATCCAGGTCAACGTCGGCCGGACGGGCCGCGTGACGCCGTTCGGGGTCATGGAGCCGGTCAAGGTCGCCGGGTCGACGGTCGAGATGGCCACGCTGCACAACGCGAGCGAGGTCAAGCGCAAGGGTGTGCTGATCGGCGACACCGTCGTGCTCCGCAAGGCCGGCGACGTCATCCCCGAGATCGTCGGGCCGGTCGTCGACCTGCGTGACGGCACCGAGCGCGAGTTCGTGATGCCGACGCACTGCCCCTCCTGCGGCACCGAGCTGCGGCCGGAGAAGGAGGCCGACGTCGACCTCCGCTGCCCGAACTCGCGGTCCTGCCCCTCGCAGCTGCGGGAGCGCATCTTCCACGTCGCGAGCCGCAACGCCCTCGACATCGAGGTGCTCGGCTTCAAGGCGGCCACGGCGCTGCTCGACGCCGGCGTGCTCACCGACGAGGGCGACATCTTCACCCTCGACGAGACCAAGCTGCTCGGCGTCGACCTGTTCACCACCAAGGCGGGCAAGCTGTCCGCGAACGGTGCGAAGCTGCTCGCGAACCTCGACGCCGCGAAGGAGCGCGCGCTCTGGCGCGTCGTCGTGGCGCTCTCGATCCGTCACGTCGGCCCGACGGCGGCGCAGGCGCTCGCGCGGGAGTTCCGCTCGGTCGACGCCATCGCGGCGGCGTCCGAGGAGGAGCTCGCGAACACCGAGGGCGTCGGCCCGACGATCGCCGCCGCGCTGCGCGAGTGGTTCGCGGTCGACTGGCACCGCGACGTCGTCGAGAAGTGGCGCGCCGCCGGCGTCCGGCTGGCCGAGGAGGTCACCGACGAGGGCCCGCGGCCGTTGGAGGGCGTCACGGTGGTCGTCACCGGTTCGCTCACGGGCTGGTCCCGCGACGAGGCGACCGAGGCCGTGCAGAAACTCGGGGGCAAGGTGTCGGGCTCGGTCTCCAAGAAGACCGGCTTCGTGGTCGTCGGTGACTCACCCGGGTCGAAGTACGACAAAGCGGTCTCGCTGAAGGTGCCGGTCCTCGACGAGGAGGGGTTCGCGGTCCTGTTGTCCGACGGACCCGACGCCGCCCGCGAAAAGGCGCAGATCCCGGCGGAGTGACGCCGCGCCTGTCACCATGCCCGCGTGAGCTTCGTGCGGGGGGCCGGGGCGGCCGTGTTCGGGATGTCCCTGGTGCTGTCGTTGTCGGCGTGTGCCGACGACGACTCCGGCCCGCTGCCCGCGGCGGACGTGGTCGCGACGGCCGCGCCGTCGGCGACCCCGACGCCGACACCCACGCCCGCCCCGCAGCAGTTCACCGTCGTCGCGAGCGGTGACCTGCTGATCCACCCGGGCGTGTGGTGGCGGGCGGAGCGCGAGGCGAAGGGTACGTCCGCGCGCTACGACTTCTTCCCGGCGCTGTCCGCGCTGGAACCGCTGATCGCCGGTGCCGACATCGCGATCTGTCACCTCGAAGGCCCGATGGGCGCGGCCGGCGCGGAGCCGAAGGGCTTCCCGCTCTTCCAGAACCCGCCCGAGCTCGCCGTCGCCGTCGCCAAGTTGGGCTACGACACCTGTTCGACCGCGTCCAACCACGGGATCGATCAGGGCGAGGCCGGCGTGAACTCGACGCTGGCCGCGCTCGACGCCGCGGGGGTCGCCCACGTCGGAACCGCGCGCAACGCGGACGAGGACAAGCCGGTGCTGCTCGACGCCAACGGCGTGACGGTGGCTCACCTGTCCTACACCTACGGCCACAACAACGCCCGGCCGGCCGACAAGCCGTGGCTGATCAACACCCTCGCGGACAAGTCGATCCTCGACGACGCCCGCGCCGCGCGCGCGGCCGGGGCCGAGGTCGTGATCGCGAGCCTGCACTGGGGTGTCGAGTTCGTGACGAATCCGACGGCTGATCAGATCTCGCTGGCGACCGAGCTGATGGACTCCGGCGAGATCGACCTCGTGATCGGCCACCACGCGCACGTGGTCCAGGCGATCGAAGCGTTCGGCGACCGCTACGTCGCCTACGGTCTCGGCAACGTCATCTCGGCCCTGAGCCACGACTTCGCGAGCGGCGCCTCGCGCGAGGGAATCGTCCCGAAGTTCACCTTCACCCGCGACGGCGACCGCTGGAAGGTCACCGACATCGAGGTCACCCCGACCTTCGTCTCACCCGTCGGTGGACTGCACACCGCAGACGTCGCGACCGACCTCGCGCGCAAGCCGGCGGGGGAGGACCTCGCCCGGTTGCGGCGCGCCCGCGACCGCACCGTCGCGACCGTCTACAGCCGCGGGGTGGACGACACCGTGGTGCGGGTGCGCTGACCTCGCGTCAGCCCACGGCGTGGGCGAACACCACGACGTTGGACTGGTAGCCGCCGCGGTCACGGTCGTACTCGCCCCCGCAGGTGATGAGGCGGAGCTCGCGCTCGGTGCTCGGGCCGTAGACGTCCGCGGTCGGGAACGCCGACTTCGCGTACAGGCCGACGTCGTCGACGACGAACTCCTGCGCCGTGCCGTCGACGAGGTCGACGACGATCCGGTCACCCGGCCGGGCGTTGCGCAGGTCGGCGAAGACGTCCGGACCGGTCCGGGAGTCGACGTGCCCGGCGATCACCGCCCGCCCGGTCTCGCCCGGCTCGGGGCCGTTGCGGTACCAGCCGGCGGAGCCGTAGTCCGGCGGGATCAACTCGCCGTCGGCGCCCAGGCTCAGCGGCGACAGCGCCGCCGAGATGCCGAGACGGGGTACGGCGACTCGCGCCGGGTCGGCCACCTGTTCAGTGGCCGACCCGGTCGCGGACTCGCTCGCCGCGACAGCCGCGGGCACGGAGTCGGCGGCGGGGAACGACGCGATGGTGAACGGCGCGTCGTGGGTCAGAACCGGTTCGGTCCCGGCGGCCGAGGGACCGCCGTAGCCGACCGCGAGGACGGCGAGAGCAGCGGGCGCCCACCGCACGGAACGGCGGGCGCCCGCGCGCACGAGGGAGCGCACGAGGAGGACCTCAGCGCTTGCGGTTGCGCAGCCGCTCGACGCCGGCCCAGGCGCCCATGGCGGCCAGGACCATCGCGGCGGCGGACTGCTGCCCGAGCGGGAGCGAGCTGTCCCCGGCGGCGAGAGCGCCACCACCGGCCGCCACCCCGCCGGTCGGGATCGCCCCGTTGTCGTCGTCCGCCGGGACCGCCACGCCGCCCACCGCCGGCGCGGGCTCCGCGACGGGCTTGGGCTTCGCGACGGGCTTCGTCGCGGGCTTGGTGGCGGGCTGGGCGACCGGCTTCGTGGTCGGCGGGGTCGGAGCCGGCGTCGGAGCCGGCACCGTGACGCCACCGACGGCCGGGGTCGGGTCCGGGGTCGGGGTGGGGACCACCGGGGTGGGGGTCGGGACGACCGGAGTCGGGGTCGGGGTCGGCGTCACGACCGGCGTGGGCGTCGGGGTGGGGGTCGGGGTCGGGGTGGGCGTGGGCGTCGGCGTGGGCGTGGGCGCCGGGGCACAGGTGACGTCGAAGCGCTTGTCGTTCCCGTTGCCGTTCTGGCCGGTGTAGGAGAAGTAGACCTTGTAGTCGCCGGTCGGCAGGGTCAGGTTCAGGGTCGAGCCGTTGCCGTCGCTGTCGACCTGGAACGACCCGGTGAGCACGTACGGCGCCGAGGGGTTGGCCGGGAACGGCGGGCCGTCGTCGACGATGTAGTCGATCGTGGTGTTGGCGTCGAACCCGAACCCGACGAAGTAGAAGCCGCACCCGACGTGCGGGTCGTTGCTGCGGTCGGTGCGCGACGTGCCCTGGTCGTGGACCTGGAGCACGCCGTTGTCGCCGGCGGGGTCGGCGACCGCCGCGGTGTGTCCGAACAAGGTCGGGCTGAGCAGAAATGCCGAGGAAGCGACGATGGTGGCTCGGCGGAACATTTGGACGCGCGTGGCCTGCATGAGCGGACTTACCCCCCTGGTACTTGGAAGGCGCTGCTTGCCTTCCGGTAACCCCCGTAGGTCAGGAACGTAAGGGCGGCTCAGACGGGGTGCACTCGGTGTAACGGCAATCGCGACGGCCCATCACGCGCCGTGAATTGCCGCGGTTCGGACGTGAACCGGGCACACCTGACGAAGCATCAGCTGACGAATTGGCCCGGGAGTCGGACAAAGCCCGACGAGACAGATTTGCCGCTGTGGCGCAGGTCTCAGGCGGCGCCGGCGCCGATCGCCCGGGCCAGGGCGACGAGGTGACCGAGTCGCGCGAGCTCGGAGTCGAGGAACTCGGGCCCGCCGCGGCGGCCCAGGATCAGCACCCGGTCGCCGGAGGTCATCACGGCGGCGGTCGTGGACTGCGCGAGGCTCGGCGCCCACTCCGCGGGGTCGGGCAGCCTTATCGGTCGCGTCAGGGGGAGCCACGGCGTGCTGACGTCGTCGATCTCCTCCGGCGCGGCGGGGCTGCGGTCCAGCAGCCGCGGCCTGGAGTCGCCCTCGTCGCGGGCCTCCAGCAGGATCGCCCAGTCCGCGCGGAAGACGTTCGGGCTCAGCTGCACGAGGACGGCCTCGGCGTGCGTGGGGTCCGCCGTCATCGCCTCGACGGCCTGCAGGTCGCGCTGGAGCCCGCCGCGCGAGGGGTAGAACCGGACGAACTCGACCTGCGCGCCCTCGACCGAGTTGCACGCCGTGACCAGGGCGTCCGCCATCTTGCCCGGCGGCAGCTGGACGAGGATGTCGTCGACCGCGCGGCCGTCCCCACGCTGCTCCACGACGTCGACGCCGACGATGTCGGCGTCGGCCTTGCCGAGCGCCGTCGCGAGCGCGCCCAGCGAACCGGGGCGGTCGGGCAGGACGACGCGGAGCAGGAACATGCGTCCATTCTCCCTCACCGGGCGCGACAGCCGTGTCGACGGCAGGTTTCGGCCGTGTTTTCGTCGGCTCCTAGGATTGCCGGGGTCCGCCGGAGCTCGTTCGATCGGAGCCGCATGTCCATCACCCGAGACGAGGTCGCGCACCTCGCCCGGCTCGCCCGGCTCGATCTGAGCGAGGACGAGCTGGCGCAGATGGCCGGCCAGCTGGACGCCATCCTCAACGCGGTGGCGCGCGTCTCCGAGGTCGCGGGCGCCGACGTGCCGCCGATGTCCCACGCCGTCCCGTTGACGAACGTCCTCCGCGAGGACGAGGTGCGTCCCGGTCTGACGCCGGAGCAGGCGCTCTCGGGCGCCCCGGCCGCCGAGGACGGCCGGTTCCGGGTGCCGCGGATCCTGGGGGAGGCGCCGTAATGGGCGACCTGACGAGGCTGACCGCGGCGGAGCTGGCCGCGCTCATCGCGGCGGGCGAGGCGTCCGCCGTCGAAGTGACGCAGGCTCACCTGGACCGCATCACCAAGGTCGACGACTCCGTCCACGCCTTCCTGCACCTCGACACCGAGGGGGCGCTGGCGGCCGCGGCCTCCGTGGACGCGGCGCGATCGGCAGGCACGCCCCTCGGTCCGCTCGCCGGTGTCCCGCTCGCGCTCAAGGACGTCCTCACGCAGGAGGGCGTCCCGACCACCTGCGGCTCGAAGATCCTCGAGGGCTGGCGGCCGCCGTACGACTCGACGGTCGTGCGCAAGCTGCGCGCGGCGGGCGTCGTCATCCTCGGCAAGGCGAACATGGACGAGTTCGCGATGGGTTCGTCCACCGAGAACTCGGCCTACGGCCCGACGCGCAACCCGTGGGACCTGACGCGCATCCCGGGCGGCTCGTCCGGCGGGTCCTCGGCGGCGGTCGCCGCGTTCGAGGCGCCGCTCGCGATCGGCACCGACACCGGTGGTTCGATCCGGCAGCCGGCCGCGGTCTGCGGCATCGTCGGCACCAAGCCGACGTACGGCGGCGTCAGCCGCTACGGGCTCGTCGCGTTCTCCTCCAGCCTCGACCAGGCCGGGCCGTTCGCCCGCACCGTCCTCGACGCGGCGCTGCTGCACGAGGCCGTCGCTGGGCACGACCCGCTGGACTCCACGTCGATCGACGCGCCCGTGCCGGCCGTCGTCGCCGCGGCCCGGCAGGCCGACGTCGCCGGGCTGCGCGTCGGCGTCGTGCGCGAGCTCTCCGGCGAGGGGTACCAGCCCGGCGTCGAGCAGCGCTTCCGGGAGGCCGTCGAGCTGCTGACCTCGCTCGGTGCGGAGGTCGTCGAGGTCTCGTGCCCGGACTTCACCTACGCGATGCCCGCCTACTACCTGATCGCGCCGAGCGAGTGCTCCTCGAACCTCGCCCGGTTCGACGCGATGCGGTACGGCCTGCGGGTCGGCGACGACGGCACCGCCGGGGTCGAGGAGGTCATGTCGCGGACGCGCGCGGCGGGCTTCGGCCCCGAGGTGAAGCGCCGCATCATCCTCGGTACCTACGCGCTGTCCGCCGGGTACTACGACGCCTACTACGGCTCGGCGCAGAAGGTCCGCACACTCATCGCGCGGGACTTCGAGGCGGCCTTCTCGCAGGTCGACGTCCTCGTCTCGCCGACCACCCCGACCACGGCGTTCCCGCTGGGGGAGAAGGTCGACGACCCGCTCGCGATGTACCTGCAGGACCTCTGCACGATCCCGTCGAATCTCGCGGGCAACTGCGCGATGTCCGTTCCGGTCGGCCTCGCGCCGGAGGACGGTCTGCCCGTCGGCCTGCAGATCATGGCGCCGGCGATGGCGGACGATCGCCTCTACCGGGTCGGGGCGGCGCTGGAGAAGGCCCTGGTGGAGCGCGCCGGGCACCTGCTGATCGAGGAGGCTCCCCAGCTGTGAGCGGAACCGAGACCCTGGCGACCCCCGCGATCGTCCCCTACGAGAAGGCGCTCGAGACCTACGAGCCGGTCATCGGCCTCGAGGTCCACGTCGAGCTCGGCACCGCGTCGAAGATGTTCTGCGGCTGCCCGACCGCGTTCGGCGCCGAGCCCAACACCCAGGTCTGCCCGACCTGCCTCGGCCTGCCGGGCTCGCTGCCGGTGGCGAACAAGAAGGCGATCTCCTCGATCATCCGGCTCGGGCTGGCCCTGAACTGCTCGATCGCGTCCTGGTGCCGCTTCGCGCGGAAGAACTACTTCTACCCGGACATGCCCAAGGACTTTCAGATCAGCCAGTACGACGAGCCGATCTGCTTCGAGGGCCACCTCGACGTGGAGGTCGAGGGCCGGACCTTCCGCATCGGCATCGAGCGCGTCCACCTGGAGGAGGACACCGGCAAGTCGCTGCACGTCGGCGGCGCGACGGGTCGCATCCACGGGGCCTCGCACTCGCTCGTCGACTACAACCGCGCCGGCATCCCGCTCGTCGAGGTCGTGACCAAGCCCGTGACTGACACCGGGTCACTTGCGCCCGAGGTCGCCCGCGCCTACGTCACCGAGCTGCGCGACATCTGCCGCACCCTCGGCATCTCCGACGTGCGCATGGAGGAGGGTTCGCTGCGCTGCGACGCCAACGTCTCCATCGCGCCCCGCGGCGCGAGCGAGTGGGGCACCCGCTCGGAGACGAAGAACGTCAACTCGCTGCGCTCGGTCGAGCGCGCCGTGCGGTTCGAGATCTCGCGGCAGGCGGGCGTGCTCGACGCCGGTGGCCGCGTGATCCAGGAGACCCGCCACTTCCAGGAGGACTCCGGGACGACCACGCCCGGCCGGAGCAAGGAGACCGCCGAGGACTACCGGTACTTCCCGGAGCCCGACCTCGTCCCGATCGCCCCGGCCCCCGAGTGGGTCGAGGAGCTCCGGGCGGCGCTGCCCGAGCTGCCGACCGCGCGGCGCAAGCGGCTGCAGGCGGAGTGGGACCTCTCGGACCTCGACATGCAGGCCCTCACCGGCGTCGGCGCGCTCGACTCCGTCGAGGCGACCGTCGCCGCGGGCGCGTCCCCGGAGGCGGCCCGCAAGTGGTGGCTGGGCGAGCTGGCCCGGCGCGCGAACGAGGCGGGCGTCGAGGTCGCGGCGCTCGCCATCACCCCGGCGCAGGTCGCCGAGGTCTGCGCGCTCGTCGACGCCGGCAAGCTCAACGACAAGCTCGCTCGCCAGGTCATCGAGGGCGTGCTCGCCGGGGAGGGGACGCCGGAGCAGGTCGTCGCCGCCCGCGGCCTGGAGGTCGTCTCCGACACCGGGGCGCTCTCGGCCGCCGTCGACGCCGCGATCGCCGCGAACGCCGGGGTGGCCGACAAGATCCGCGGCGGCAAGATCCAGGCCGTCGGGGCCCTCGTCGGGGCGGTCATGAAGGAGACCCGCGGCCAGGCCGACGCCGCCGCCGCGAAGGCGCTGATCCTGGAGAAGCTCGGCGTCTCGGAGTAGCGGCCCCGCTCCGCCCTAGTGCCGGACGCCGTGTCCATATAACCTGTCCAGACACCTTGGAGATGACATCTCCACCGACCTGCACTGGAGATGTCATCTCCAGTGCAGGGTCGACGGACAGTGGCGACGGAGGCGGGCGGCTTGAGCGGGACGGCGAGCGGGACGGCGAGCGACACCGACTGGGGGCCGCTGGCCCAGCCGCTGCACGCCGAGGTCCCGGACGACCCGCGGCCGTGGCGGGACAACGCGTTCCTGTGCTTCTGGGACCCCGCGGGCCGGGTCACCGGCGTGATGCACGTGTCGGCCTCGCCCAACGCGGCCGGCGGGCGGCGGGCGCGCGTCAGCGTGCGGGTGGAGAACACGACCGTCGAGGTCGTCGAGTCCCTCGGTTTCGCGACCTGGAACAGCGAGTCGATCACTTTCGACCCGCAGACGGGCTTCACCGTCGACGGCCCCGGCCTGTCGGGGAGCCTGACGTTCGCCCCGCACCACGCGCTCGCGGTCTTTCTCGGCGAGTCCGCGCCGAAGGCGTTCAGCCTCGACGCCGAGCACCCGTTGCACCACTACCAGCGCAGCGCGCGGGTCACCGGGACGCTCACCGTCCACGGGCGCACGGTGGAGGTCGACGGCTTCGGCTACCGCGACCGCACCTGGGGTTTCCGGGAGGAGTCGGCCAGCGTGCAGGAGTACTACGGCTGCATGTGGGTGTTCCCGGACGTCTCGGTCTCGGCGATCCGCCTGCTCGGGCAGGACGGCCACACCGCGACGATCGGGCACGTCTGCGACGCGAACGGCACCGTCCCGGTGACGGGTATGACGATCGTCCGTGACGCCGCTGGTCTGTTCCGGTCCACGCGCATCGACCGCAAGGAGGGCGACCCGCTCGAGGTCTCGCTCGTCGAGCGCCACGGCACGTTCTGGTGCCCGATGGGTCTGGACGAGCAGGCCGGCCCGACGCTGAGCGCGTACGACGAGTGGCACTCGCTGCGCCGGGCCGACGGGGTCGAGGGCTTCGGGCTCCTCGAGCAGGGAATCACCCGCCAGCTTCACTGACGCATCGTCAGGAGGCGTCAGAGTTTCTGCTCCTCCGCGCACCACCAGGTGGTCCGGCCGCCGACGGTGCCGCGGGTCATGGGTGCCCCGTCCCGGGGGCACTCGGCCCCGGCCTTCCGGTACGGGATGACCGACAGGGTGTGGACGCCGCCGCCGGCGATCGCATCGGTGATCGCCTTGCGCACGCCCTTGTGGAGCCGGTCCGCCTCGGCGCGGGACAGTTCCTTGGCCGGGTGTCTCGGGCTGACCCTCGCGAGCCAGAGCGCCTGGTCGGCGAGCAGGTTGCCGATGCCGGCGATCGCGTGCTGGTCGAGCAGACGCGCCTTCACCGGGGCGGCGCTGCGGCCGAGCATCGCGCGGAACTCCGCGGCGCCGATGCCCTGCGCGTCCGGCCCGAGGTCCTCGTGGGGCGGGTCGAGACGAACGCGGCCGAGCCGGCGTGGGTCGACGAGAAGCAGGTACCCGCCGTCGTCGAACCGCAGCGCGAAGCGGGTGAAGCGGTGGTCGCCGGCAGCCCGGCCACGGGCCCAGTAGTCGCCGCCGTCGGTCTCGGCGCCGTTCGGGTCGGCGACGACGATCTTGCCGGACATGCCGAGATGGATCCCGAGCTCCGGGCCGGGGGTGCGGCTGCGCCCGACTCCGCCGGTCAGGCACCACATGCTCTTCCCGCGCCGGCAGGCCTCGGTGAGCTTCCGCCCGACGAGGGCGTCGCGGATCTGGCCGGGGGAGTGCGGACGGCACTCGTAGGTGTCGCTGTCGTCGACGTCGACGATCCGTCGCCCGAGGGCGTAGGACTCGATGACGCGGCGGGCGGACTCGACCTCAGGCAGTTCGGGCACCGGCCAATTCTGCTGATGCCCGAACCCCCGTTCAGAGCCGGTCGGCGTTCGCGTGGAACGCGTCCCGGACGTAGTGGGAGAACCCCGGGGCGAGCTTGTCGTACTCCGCCATGTACCGCGGGTCGGAGATGTAGAGATCGCCGAGCCCACGGTGCATGTCCGGGCCGCAGTCGTAGAACCAGCGGATCAGGTGCTGCCGGTGCTCCTCGGCCAGCTGCATCGCGACGGGGCCGTCGGCCGGTTCGCCCGCTCGGATCGCCGCAAGGAAGCCCTCGATGTTCGCTCCGGCCTGCTCCTTGATCTCGATCCAGTCCTCCTTCGTGTACCGAGCCGATCGGCGCTGTGACTCACGCCAGGCGTCGGTGTCTCCCCACTTCTGTTTCGCCTCCTCCTGGTACTCGGCGATCTTGTCCGTGCCGAAGATCTCGAACTGCTCCTCGGGTGTCAGGGACATGCCCATGCTCCGGGCCTCCATCTCCTTCTCGATCGCCGCCAGCAGCGCGGCGTTGCGGGCCTGCCGTTCGCGCACCAGTCGGTGCTGGCGGCGCAGGTGGTCGTCGACGCCGACGTCCGGGTCGGCGAGCATCGCGGCGATCTCCTCGAGGGAGAACTCCAGCTCGCGGTAGAAGAGGATCTGCTGCAGCCGGTGCAGGTCCTTGTTCGAGTAGAGCCGGTAGCCGGCGGGGGAGCGCCCCGCCGGAGTCAGCAGCCCCAGCTCGTCGTAGTGGTGCAGCGCGCGCACCGAGATGTGCGCGAGCTTGGCCACCTCGCCGACCGTGTATCCGTCCACGGCTCGATCCTGAAGCCTCCCGCGACGTGAGGGTCAAGCCATTTCGAGGTGTGTCTGTCGGTGGCCGGTGGCAGGGTGAGGACATGGCCGAGAATCCCCTGAACGAGCCCAAGACTGTCCTGCACAGGTACTTCACGGGCGTGCGGGACGCCGTGCTGTGGAAGCTCGAGGACCTCTCCGAGTACGACGCCCGGCGCCCCCTGACCCCGACCGGCACCAACGTTCTGGGCGTGGCGAAGCACCTGGCCTGCGTCGAGCTCGGCTACTTCGGCTGGACGTTCGGCCGGGCCACCGACATCACACTGCCGTGGTACGACGACGACGCCGAACCCAACGCGGACATGTTTGCCACCGAGTCCGAGTCGAAGGAGGAAATCATCGCCTTCTGGCGCCGCGTGCGCGAGATCTCGGACGCGACGATCACCGAGCTGCCGCTGGATGCGCCGGGGCACGTGCCGTGGTGGGGCGACCGCAATCCCGTCACGCTGCAGGTGATCCTCGTCCACATGATCGCCGAGGCGAACCGGCACGCGGGGCACATCGACATCGTGCGCGAGCTGATCGACGGTCAGGCCGGGCTGCGGGCGGGGAACAGTAACCTGCCCGGCGACCTCACCTGGCCGGAGTACCGCGCCCGGCTGGAGACGCTGGCAGCACGGTTCCTCTGAGCTCACCGAACCCGATGCGGACACCGTCCGCCCCGGGCGCGGTGCCGCGGATCGTCACGGTGTCCCCGTCGGCGAGGAACGTGCGTGAGGACCCGTCAGCGAGACGGATCGGCTCGGTGCCGTTCCAGCTCAGCTCGAGCAGGCAGCCGCGCTGCTCCCGCTCCGGTCCGGACACGGTGCCGGAGGCGAAGAGGTCTCCGGTCCGCAGCGACGCCCCGTTCACGGTCAGGTGCGCCAACTGCTGCGGGGCGGTCCAGTACATGTCGGCGAACGACGGCCGGGAGACCACCGTGCCGTCGATCTCGATCTCCAGCGCGATGTCGAGACCGCTGGGTCCGGGGGTCCGCAGGTAGGGCAGCGGCTCCGGGTCGGGAGCCGGTGCGTCGACGAGCGCGTGCTCCAGTGCCGCGAGCGGCACCACCCACGGCGAGATCGACGTCGCGAAGGACTTGCCGAGGAACGGCCCGAGCGGCTGGGCCTCCCACTGCTGCACGTCCCGGGCGGACCAGTCGTTGAGCAGCACGACGCCGAAGACGTGCTCGGGGAAGTCCTCGACCGGCACCCGCGTCCCCATCGCCGTGCCGACCCCGACGACGAACCCGACCTCGGCCTCGATGTCGAGGCGCTGGGTCGGTCCGAACGTCGGCGGGCCCTCCGCCGACCGCCGCTGCCCGCAGGGGCGGACGATGTCGGTGTCCGACACCACCACCGTCCCCGCCCGGCCGTGGTAGCCGATCGGCAGGTGCTTCCAGTTCGGCGTCAGCGGCTCGCCGCCCGGCCGGAACATGCGCCCGACGTTCGTCGCGTGGTGCTCCGAGGCGTAGAAGTCGACGTAGTCCGCGACCTCCAACGGCAGATGCAGGGTCACCGCGGACCGCGGGATCAGGTGCGGCTCGACGTCGATCGCGTGCGACGGGTCGGACAGGAACGACGTCAGCGCCCGCCGGACCTCGTCCCAGCGATCCCGTCCCGCCGCCAGGAACCGGTTGAGCGACGGCTCGCCGAAGGCCGGGTCACCGAACACCGGCGCGAGGTCGAGGACGAAGTCCCCGATCGCCACCCCGCAGCGGGGCTCCGCACCGGGCCGCGAGAACACCCCGAACGGCAGGTTCTGGAGCGGGAAGTCCGAGCCCTCCGGCACCGGCACCCAGGATCGCGTCGCCACGCCGAGCATCCTGCCGTCCCCACCCCGCCTTCACTGGCCGTACCCCTGCTTCACCGGCCGGGCCGGGCGGTGAAGCAGGGGTGCAGCTGGTGAAGTGCGTCAGCGCGTGGGCTTGGCCTCGTCCGGGGCCGTGCGGACCGACCCGGTCGGGGAGAAGGTGTCCGGGTCGAGGAGGACGACGGCGTTCCCGGTGATCGCGACGAGGCGGTCGCCGACCGGGAGGACGCGCAGGATGGCGGAGTCCGCGACGAACTTCCCGGCCTTGCGGAGCGTGCCGTCGGCGCCGACCCGAATGCCGAGAGCGGCGGGGACCTGGATCTCCCCGACGAAGCCCGGGCGCCCGTCGGCGGCGAAGCACTGGGCGTCCGGCGGGCACGGGACCTTCTGCGTCACGTACGCCGGCAGCACCGCGAGGCGACGGCCGGGCAGGTAGGTGAACGCCCGGGAGTCGTGCTCGACGTCGGTCCAGCCGCGGCCGTAGCCGAGCGCGGCGGTGCGGGTCGGCTTCGCCAGGTTGCGCAGGTCGAACGACGAGACCTGCAGGCCGGTGACGCGGCCGGTCGAGTCGGCGTCCTGCCCGACGCCGAGCAGGCGGTCCCCACCGACCGGGTGGAGGTAGGCGGAGTAGCCCGGGATCTTCAGCTCGCCGCGCACGGCCGGGTGGGCCGGGTCGGCGAGGTCGACGAGGTACAGCGGATCGGTCTGACGGAACGTCACGATCGCGGCGATGTCGTCGAACCAGCGGACGGCGCGGATCGTCTCGCCCTTGCCGAGGCCGGAGACCGAGCCGATCTTCCGCAGCTCGTCGCCGCGCTCGGCGAGGACCACGACGCTCGACTGCGAGTTCGGGGTCTCCTCCGGCGGTGCCCACGGCTGCCCGGTCGTGGTGGCGACGCGGAGCTTGCCCTGGAACTCCGAGAGCGCCCAGCGGCCGAGGAGGAAGCCCGGTACTGAACCCGTCGCGACGTACGGGCTGTCGTTGCGGCCGGTCACGTCGAACGCGTGGATCCGGGTCCGCATCTCCTGCTCGCGCGGACGGCGCGAGTCGACCGGGCGCGGGGAGTTCCAGCCGCCGTCGGTCGTGGCGACGTAGAGGCGGTCGGTCGAGCTGTAGACGAGGTCGCCGTTGCTGACGACGCCTGCGGCCTTGCCCCGCTCGAGCCGGGCTCCGCCGTCGGCGGTGTCGAGGGTGAGGACCGAGATGATGCCCAGCCCGGAGCGGACCGACGGGTGCCGGACGGCCCCGCAGTCCATCAGCGGGCCGGAGCGGACGACCTTGCCGGCCTGGTCGAGGACCGTGCGCTCGGGCAGGAAGTCCTCGGCCTTCGCGTCGCGGACGGCCTTGCGGTTGCGGGCCAGCGCCAGCGTCTCGGGCTCACCCTCGCGCGGGGTGCTGAACGCGATCCGCGGCTGGCTGGTCAGCACGATCCGCGCGACGCCGTCGGTGAGCCGGCCGGTGACGTAGGAGCCGGTGATCCTCTCGGTGCGGACCAACTTCGGCCGGGTCGGCTGAGACAGGTCCAGCACGGTCAGCACGACGTAGGACTCGGCCGGCCGGTACGGGCCGGGCGCGAAGCCGGGGGCGCGCTTGCCGGCCGGGGAGTCCACCGCGTCGTGCTGCTTCCAGCCGGTGCCGAGCACCATCACGCGGTTCCTGTCGAGGACGAACAGCTCGTTCGGGTACTCGTTCTCCGCGAACGTGTGGGTCGAGAGCAGTTTGGGCTTGCGCCCCGCGGCGTCGACGACGGTGAGCTTGCCGTTCACCAGGCTGAGGACGCGCTTTCCCTGGATCTTCGCGATGTCGGGCTCGTCGACCCCGCGCTCCTGGGTGTTGGTCCCGGTCGGGCCGTTGCCGACGGCGGCGCTCGGAGCCGCCCCGGCGCGCGACGCGTCACCCTCGGCGGTCATCGGCGCGGTCTTGTACATCATCGGCCCGCCGCCGAGGCCGTACGCGGTGACCTCGGACTCCGCGGTCGAGCGCATGTACTTCGTGAACTCGTTGCAGTCGCTGAATCGCGGCAGCTCGTCGGCCGCGGCGTGCCCCACCCCGCCGGTGACCGTGCCGTAGCCCAGGACGAGGGCGAGCGCCGCCCCCGTGCCGGCCGTGGCGCGGACCGCCCGGGCCGGAGATCTGCGTGTCTTCGTCGTACGCGTGCCGGTTCGACCGCTCATGTCCCCACCGTCTCAATGTGTGTGCGTGCTCGTCAGCTGTTTTCGCCGGTCTTTGCGCGAGGACCGCCGGTGCAGACGGCCCCCTCGCGACCGGGGCTCAGCGGTAGTACGCCGAGCCGTGCAGGCGGAGTGACTCCGCGTCGAAGATCCGAACCCCCTCGTGGTCGAGAGCGACGATCCGGCCGCCGCCGATGGGCATCACCTTGATCACCCGCCGACGGTCGGAGTCGTACCAGGTCGCCACCTTGCGCAGGCGGCCGTTGTCGGTCACGCCGATCGCCGCGAGCCCGTTGCGGCCCTCCCGGTAGGAGAAGACCGGCAGCACCGCGAGCGACTCGCTCGGCAGGTACACGAATCCGCGCGGGTCCTGCTCGACCGGTGACGAGGTGCCCGGGCCGAACCCGAGCGCGTCGGTGCGCCGCGGGTCCGCCAGGTCGAGGATGTCGAAGTTCGACACCTGCAGACCTCCGTTCGCGCCCCAGTTGTCGCCGTCCTGCCCGACGCCGAGGAGCCGGTGGTCCCCGATCGGGTGCAGGTAGGCGGAGTAGCCCGGGATCTTCAGCTCGCCGCGCACCCGCGGGCTCTCCGGTCGCGAGAGGTCGACCAGGTACAGCGGGTCCGTCTGACGGAACGTCACGATCGCCGCGACGTCGTCGAACCACCGCACCGCGCGGACGGTCTCGGTCAGCCCCATCCCGTCGACGCGCCCGATCTCGCGCATGCGCTTGCCGTCGGTGTCGAGGACGACGACCCCGGTCTCCGTGCTGCCCCCACGCCGCCAGGGAGCGGTGCTGGTCGTGACCATCCGCAGCAGGCCGTCGGACTCGGACATCGCCCACCGGCCGTAGAGGTAGCCGTCGACCCGGCCGCTGGCGAGGTACTCCGCGCCGGCGCCGGTGATGTCGAACGAGTGCACGCGTGTGGTCACGCCGCCGCGGCGGCCGCGGAACTCGTCCCACCCGTCGTTCCAGCCGCCGTCGGTGGTGGCGACGAACAGCTTCTCGGCCGTCGCGTAGACGAGGTCGCCGCTGCCGACGAGCGCGGTCGCGGCCGCCTGCTCGATCGCGTCGTCGAGTCCGGTGTCGAGGGACAGGACGGTCAGCAGGTCCAGCCCGGAGTCGGTGACCGGGTACCGGACGTCCGAGCAGTCCAGCAGCGGGGACTCCGAGACCGACCGGGCCTCGCGGTCGACGTGGCGGCGCATCGGGAGCCAGTCCTCGCCAGGGACGCGGGCCAGGCGCTCGCGGGCGGCCTCCAGGCCGCTGTCGTCGCGCCCGCGCCACCCGTCGGCCACGCCGCCGAGGCCGCGCAGGACGTCCGGGGTGCTGGAAAGGACCACCCGGACCGTGTCGCCGGTCATCCGCGCCGACAGGTAGCGGGCGGTGATCTCCTCGGTGCTCACGACGCGCGGGCGGGCGGGGTCGGAGAGGTCGACGACCGACAGCGTCGTCAGCGCCGCCGCCCCGCGGCTGCGCGCCCCGGCCTCGTCGTCGAGGTAGCGCTCCCGGGAGTCCGCGGTGCCGATCACGACGGCCCGGTCGCCGGCCAGCAGCAGTTCCAGCGCCCGCTGGCCGGTCAGACGGACCGACCCGAGCCGCTGGGGGACCTTCCCGGCGACGTCCATGACGACCAGGCTGCGGTCACGCACGGTCACGAGCAGGCGGCCGTCGGTCTTCGCCAGGTCCGCCTCGTCGACCCCGGCCTCCTGCGTGTTCGTGCCGGAGGCGGAGTTCCCGACCGCGTCGGACGGGTTCACCCCGGCGGCCCGGCC